>CAYLSR010000228.1:0-3610 GCA_964385855.1 uncultured Mogibacterium sp. | reverse complement strand
GTCGTCATCGCGGATCCGATCTACCGGAGGGTAGTGCGGGATGAAAAGCTGTTCATCGACGATCCGCACGACGCGTATTCCGGGCGGATGTATCACCACATCAAAAGGCTGTTTGTCGGCCCGCATGCGGACCTGCTGGCGGAGCTGGGAATACGGTAAATGGGTCAAAGAATTACGACTGCCGTGCACGGAGAGGTGCGGCAGTCGTTTTTTTCTGAATTTGTTTAGAAAGGATGACGTTCAGTTCTTTCCGGACATCACTAAAACAATATAATCATGGGCTAAGATTGCACCAAATCAAGAAAAACCATATGTCATCCTTCATGCCGGCTGTTATCGTCGCCCCCTCATTCATCCATCAGCAGATCATACTGCCACAGACACTGCAGCTCCCTTAGCAGCTGCTCCGCCTTTTGCCGGGTCTTTTCCGCCCCGTCCCGGTAGATATCCAGCCCGCGGAAGAGCGTGTGCGCGATCCCGCGGGCGACCTCCTGCCTTGGCGCCGTGAGCCGCACCATGCGGAAGGGCTGCCGCCTTCTGCCGGAAGAGGTCCCGCCGGGTTCGCGGATATACAGGCCGCCGTAGGCATCCATGCAGAGGTCCTTCTCGGTCTCGTCCGTCGGGCTGACGGCGTATCTGCCGAGCCGGTAATAGCCCTTCCGCGTGCGCTCGTCGATCAGCAGCTCGCCGCTGTAGTTCTGCCGCGCCAGGTGCGGGAAGACCTGCAGCAGTTTGACGATGTAATCCGCGGCCTGCGCCTCCCAGCACTGCAGCAGGCGCTCCTGCTCCCGGATGAACCGCTCGTAGCGGTCTTCGCTCTTCGATTCCGGGGTTCTGCTTTCCGCGTACAGCGGATCTTCGAAAAGCTTCTTGATCATGGCAGCCTCCTTTCTTCAGGTCAGTTTCACCTGCAGTTCTTCCAGAAAGACCTCCCGCAGCCCGCGCCGGATCTCCTCCGGGCTTGCATCCGGGTCCGCCACGTGCGCGTTCAGGATGACGACCTGCCCGTCATACACTTCGCTGAATCCCAGCAGGACCGTCCGTTCGGTCCCGGTGTCGTCGTACCCGTGCCCCAGATACCACGCTGCCGGGAGTTCTCCGAAGGACTCCGCGCAGTCGAACGCGCTCAGATCTTCCCAGGTGTACCGCCGCATCGTCGTTTCGAAGTATTCGCGGATGACCGCCTCCTGTGTTTCGCCGTACCGGACCGAGAAGCTGCCGATCGTGAAGGTCTCGTACGGGTAGAAGTAAAAATGCTCGTCCAGAACGTTCACGGCGGTACCGACTTCACTCGCGTGGAGGCGGACGGAGATGCTGTCCGTCCGGATGGACGGATAGTGCTCCCGCTGCCAGTACCGGAACATGTATGAACCGATCAGCAGGAGCAGAATGAGGACGATCAGGAGTGCACGGTACCGCGTGACAGCCGTTTCTGCTGCTTCCGACAGGGTGAGAAACAGCGGCTTTTTGGGCAACGGCTGCGTGCGGATGATGTCCATCGGGAGATCCGGCGTGCGGAGCACGGTGAGGTTCTCTCCCCGGTCCCCGGTGACTAGTGCGTTTTCGGTCCGGGCCTCCGCCTGTCTGCGTGCGATCTTTTCGTTTCGGATGCTCATGATGCACCTCCGTTCTCAGGGTCTTCGATGTAGAGCTGCGTATCGTCATCTTCGAATTCCAGGCCGAGGAACGATTCCAGCCACTGCGCGAATTCCGAACGCCCGGCCCAGGCCGCACCGTAGCCGAAGCCGAGGAGGCCGAGGAGCAGCAGGATCTCCGCGCCGTACAGCAGCGGCTCCGGCCCGAGCAGCAGTTCGCGGCGGCCGTCCGCGGGCAGGAAGCGGGTGACGAGCTCCGCCGTCAGGAGGAAGCACTCCGATGCGGCCACGAGGTTGAAGGCCGTCTGGTACTTCAGGAGCACGCAGAACAATAGCAGGGCTTCCGCCGCGATGCAGACCGCGGAACAGTCGGCAGAGGCCAGAAAGGATGCCTCGTCCATATCGTATGCCAGCTTGAAGAGCACCGGTACGGCGATCAGGAAGCTGCAGCAGCGCGCTTCCGCCGGCGGGCTCGTGTTGAGGCAGAGCAGCAGGATCAGCCCGGCGATCATCAGCTGCGGCCAGAAGCTGAAGTCAAACCGCGCGATCTCCCTGCAGTGCGCGCAGAGGATCCACAGGAGCGCCAGAAGGCAGAGCAGGCTGTGGACCCGGTGGAAGCCCTGACGCATCCGCTCCATGACGGGGCAGTCCCTTGAGAGGAACGGCTCCAGCGCGAGCTTCAGGATCTCCGAGGAGCATCCCTGCTCCAGCGGCACGGAGATCGTGTAGATCACCACGAGGAAAAAGCCCTCGGAGACGACGCGGAGCCGGTTGACTTCCGGGTCCCAGCCGAGATACCGGAAGTCCGGCACGAGCAGCAGATTGCCGCAGAGCAGGAGAATCAGCGCGATCATGCAGAGGCGTACCGCCCGCCCGTCGCTCATCAGCGCGTAGAAGCCCGCGGTCAGGAGCAGGAGGACGAAGACCGGCGCGTAACGCAGGCTGCCCGCGACCAGCATCCCCGGGGTCAGCCAGGATACGAGGATCAGGACGACCGCGCCCCAGGACAGGAAGCAGCAGATCTGCTCCCGCGGGCCGATCCAGTCGATCAGCACCTTCCGGCGCATGGTCCCGCTCACCAGCACCGCGGTCAGGCAGCCCCAGATCAGCAGGTAAAACAGGCAGCTGATCCGGTCCGGGGCGATGTCCGCCTGCAGCAGCGCGCGGATCATATAGAGGGAACCGATCAGCGAAAAGCAGACCGGCAGGGCCATCGGTGGCCGGGATCTCAGGAGTTTCGTGAGTTTCATGGGGAGCACCTTCTTTCTGTCGGAGTCTGACGGGCGCATCGGACTGTTTCCGTCGGGAAGAGAACGCGGGCTGCCGGGCAAAAGTCGGATGAACGGCGGAAGTTCCCGGATTTGTGCCGGATCGGGACGGGGACCGTCCGACTTCTGCCCGCTCCTCCGCGTTCTCTCCCCAAGCAAGGCAGGTTCCCAGGGAAGAACGTTCCACACAGGCTGTCGGGAATATGATATACTGACTATGTATGGACGTTGATCAGAAAGGCAGGTAGTTCGATGATCAATGCATTTGACGCGAGGATTTCGGAGCAGCTGATCCGGTATTTTGTCTGCCCGGCGACGGAAGTGTTCGCGCTGAACTCGCTGGAGCTCCTGAACAGAGATCAGTATCTCTACCGGCTGCTCCGTTCAGAAGGATATGAAAGGATCGTGTTTTTCCGGACGCAGGCGACGGGCGTTCCGGTCTATTCTTATGACAAGCTGTCCCTGTGCTCGTTCTTCTTCCCGGAGCAGTTCCGGAGCGTGGATGTAAAGGACCGGGCTTCCGTCCGGCAGTTCTATGAGAAGTGCGGGCAGATGAAGGGGACCGGCCTGAGCGGCCTCAGGAGCACTCCTGCGGCGAGACCGGCCAAGGCATACATCAGCCGGGCGGAGGAGTACGGCTACGTCTCCGATCGGTTCCAGCCGGATCAGATCAGCAGCGATTTCGCCATCCATATCAAGGAGGCGGTCCGGGCGGAGAACGTCCGGTCGGCGCTGATCTTCCCGGTC
>CAYLSR010000227.1:0-3621 GCA_964385855.1 uncultured Mogibacterium sp. | reverse complement strand
TCCATAGAGTGGGCAGCACAACAGGACCTGCCTCAAAGGACTGCTGTGAGAATGACCCCTGTGTCTCAGTGTCCTCATCCATAGAGTGTGCAGCACAACAGGACCTGCCTCAAAGGGTTGCTGTGAGAATTGAATGAAATCATTCTAACCGACCATCAGCAGAGTGTAAGCACTCACTGCAGACACACCCAGAAACCCTTACACACCGCTGATTCATTTACACTTTTCATCATAATGACCCAGACAGGATTTCACAACAATCATATCATTGATTATCTCGTATACGAGACGGTTTTTATTATCTATCCGCCGGCTGTATGAATTTGTACGGTATTTCAGCACTTCCGGTTTCCCCAAGCCTTTTAGCGGGCCTTCTATATCTATGCTAAGCAGCAGTTCATTGATTCTTTTCAGAATCTTTTTGTCTTTCTGCTGCCAGTAAAGATAATCAGCCCAACCGTCTCCGGCAAAGCCGACCTTCATTCAGCCATTGCCTCCAGTTCTTCAAATGACTTTACAAGAATGCTGCCTTCCTGAATCTGTTTGTCTGCCCGGTCGATTTTTGCCAGATACTCCACATATGCTTTGTACTTCATCATCCTGTCCCATTCGTCCAGACGCACAATAATGAGATTTTCTTCGTTATTCCGGGTAATAATAACCTCTTCTTTCTCCTGATATGCTTTATCGCAATACTTTTTTAGATTGTTTCTCAAGGTGGTCATGTTAACTGCCGTCACTTATATCATCCCCTTACGTACTTGATCACGTACATTATAACGTACATATCAACTACTGTCAAGCGCGCCGGATCATCTCAAAACTCTGGCCTGCTGAAAACAAAATCCCCGGGCACCACATGCATCCGGGGATATATACTGTATAGATTCAAAAGCCTCTCACACCCCACAGCACCTGCCGTTCTCACACTGCATTCACTGTCTTTCCGTCCAGAAAGCTCCGGACGTTCTCCACGGCGATGTCCATCAGGCGTTTGCGGCTTTCGCGGGAGGCCCAGGAAATGTGCGGAGTGATGATGCAGTTCGGCGCCGCAAGCAACTGGCTGTCCGGCCGGATAGGCTCCGTTGAGACAACATCAAGACCGGCAGCCGCGACTTTGCCACTGACGAGCGCTTCGCACAGATCGTCCTCATTGATCAGCGGGCCGCGGGAATTATTGATGATGATCACACCGTCTTTCATCTTGCTGATCGTGTCTTTGTTGATGATCTCTGCCGTTGTGGGCGTCAGGGGACAATGCAGCGCGATCACATCGGAAACCGCGGCGCGGCACTGCGATCAGGTCGTGCGGATCAAAGCGGGCACGGACGGCGCGCTGGCGCTGGCGATGATGCACGTTCTGGAAGAAGAGGATCTGGCGGACCGGGCGTTCCTTCAGGAATGGACGGAAGGCTACGAGGTGTGGCGGCAGACGCTCGGGCCATACACGCCGGAGTGGGCCGAGCAGGAGACCGGCGTGCCCGCAGAGGTGGTCCGGCAGCTCGCCCGGGAATACGCGGCCGCGAAGGCGCCGGCGATCATTCTGGGCGGCGGTCTCTCCCGGCGTGAAAACGGCGGGATGACCGCCCGCCTGATCACCATCCTGTCGCTCTATACCGGCGCCTGGGGCAAACCGGGCGGCGGCTTCGTCGGCTGCTCACCGATCGACACCGCTTACCTCGATACGGATCGGATCACGCGGCCGGATTTCCGGAAGGGAGCGCACCGCGAACTCAACGGCTGGCAGCTCGCGCCCGCGATCACGGCGGGCGGAGACGCGGCGATCCGGGCGCTCTATGTGTTCGGCGGCAACCCGGCCAATACGACGGCCGATCAGGAGCAGGTCATCCGCGGTCTGGAGCGTGAAGACCTCTTCACTGTCGTGCACGAGCGCTTTATGACCGGCACCGCGCGGTATGCGGATATCCTCCTGCCGGCGACGTTCTCGGCGGAACAGACGGACATCTACCGCTGCTACGGGTACTGCGTGCTCAACGCCGCGCGCCGGGCCGTTCAGCCGCCGGGGGAGTGCAAGAGCAACTGGGAGACCTTCCGCCTGCTCGCGGAGGCGATGGGGTTTGAAGAGGACTACTTCCGGCAGTCCGAAGACGAGCTGTTTGACGATCTGATGGATCACCCGACCCCGGCGGTGGCCGCACTCACGGAAGAAGAGCGGTCGGTCCTCCGGGCGGGCGGCAGCGTCTCGATGCCGTTCTCGGACCACCTGAAGGTGAAGACGCTGACCGGGAAGTTCCGGATCGTCAACGAAGAGCTGGAGGAGCCGATCCCGCGCTACCGGGCGCCGGCAGGCGGCGGACCGCTCCGACTGGTCGCTTCGCCGAGCCTGTGGACGCTCAACGCCGGGTTCCAGAACCGGCAGGCGCTGGTCGACGCGCGAGGGCCGCAGACCCTGCTGCTCCATCCGAATGACGCGGCGGAGCGGGAAATCTCGGACGGAGATCTGGTGGCCGCGTTCAACGAGCAGTCGGAAGTGCTGTTTTATGTCCGCGTGACGGAGGAAGTCGCGCAGGGCAATGCGGTTTCAGAGGGCGTTTACCGGCGGGATCTCAGCCCGGGCGGTCGTTCCTTCAACGCGCTGACGTCGGCGGCATTGTCCGACCTTGGCGGCGGGACGACGCTGAACGGCAGACGCGTGGAGGTGCGCCTTGCGGAAAGGATGTGAGAACATGACGAAAAAGTACAGAAAACGCCTGCTCCGGCGGCAGGTACTGCTGCTGGTGCTGACGGCCGCGCTGGTCCTGGTTTCCGGCTGCACCGGAGAGGGAGAAGAGGCATCGGAAGCGCCCGGGGCGGACGCGGAAGCGTCTGAAGAAGCCGGACCCACGGATGAGCCGGAATTCGCTGATCCCGTCACGATCCCCGCGGGCACGGTGATCGACTCGGGCGAAGACGCGGACCGGTTCTTCCTGATCTCGGAGATCACGGACGACGTGTATGCGAGGATCGACGGGAAGTCCTTTCAGGAGGGCGGAAAGATCGCGCGGGAAGACCTTCGGTACCTCCGCGTCCTGTACGTGGATTTTGACGGCGAGACGCGGAGCGGCGAACTCATTGTGAACGAGCGGGCGGCGGAAGATGCGCTCGCGGTCTTCCGAGAACTGTATGAGCGGAAGTATGCGATCCGAAAGATGGTGCTGGTCGACGAATACTACGACATCGACCACCCGAAGTACGACCACCTGGACCGGGGAAACAAGGCGGATTGCGTTTCGATCGAGGATGACAACACGAGCGCGTTCAACTACCGGACGGCCTCCGACAACGATGGTGTGCTGTCCAACCACGCGCTGGGCCTGGCAATCGACCTGAACCCCTATGAGAACCCTTATGTTTGGGCGGACGGGACTTTGGACGGGCCGGACGGGAGCGCGGAATATCTGGACCGGTCGAAGGCTTCCGAGGAAAACCACATGCTCCGGGACGGCGACACGGCGGTGACGGCGTTCAAGACGCACGGTTTCAGCTGGGGCGGAGACTGGCAGGGGAATAAAGACTATCAGCACTTTGACTACGAGAAGTGAAGAATGCAAACGGAGCGGCCTGCAGTGAACTGCTACCCGTCAAGAGGACAGTGAAAAATCATAAGATTTTATCGACCAG
>CAYLSR010000226.1:0-3627 GCA_964385855.1 uncultured Mogibacterium sp. | reverse complement strand
CCTGCGTAAGTTAGCTACCATAGTGAGCTATTTACAGACTTTATTTCACACACTCCATTCACCAGCGGTTGGGCGTTGTTCGGCGGACAGGGTCTTGGTTCTTCCATTGTAGCTGTCATAACGGCTGATTACCTGAACTGGACCCTTGAATGCCTGGGCATCAACAATCCTGTTCCGTCCAAGGTTATCGCCTTTGCGCTCATAGTGTTCTATGCAGTGCTCAACATGAACAACATATCGGGGGGCAAAGCTTTTCAGCTGATAACAACGTTCGTTATAGCCGGCATCATGGTTCTGTACTGTGTATGGGGGGTTAAATACATTGATACGAGCCTCTACCGGAACTTCACGCCTTATGGAACAGGATCGATGTTCCAGGCAGCCGCGCTGGCACTGATGTCATACGGCGCGTGGTCAGTCATACCGTCCATGGGAACTGCATTCCGTAACCCATCAAGAGACATTCCACTCAGCATGCTGATGTCCCTGCTGACATGCGGAGGCCTGTTCGCACTGTTCGTCCTGGTGATGAATGGTCTTGCAGATCCGGAGATGCTGGGAAGCTCATCAGCACCTTCGGCTGATGCATTCCTTCTCCACAACAGGAACGGAGCGCTGATCATAGCGATTGGAGGCATATTCGCCTGCATGCCCAAAAATCCAAGTGTCCATTTTACTGGGTACAGTTTATGATCTGGACAAGCTGTATGACAGCATCAGTAATTATCTGGCCTTCTTTTTCGATAACTCGGAGTGGTTCATGCAGCATGAATACGAATACATGCTTTCACTGAATTATGATATCCGTCACTGCTATCAGGGAGACAGGGGATTCGAAGCGGTTGATAACTGGTCGGATCGTTTTGAAATGTGGGGATCACCGGACTCCGGTTTCTCTGCTGAGGTCAGAAAAGAGTTCAGGAAGCTGTACAGGGAGTTCAAAAACGGCAACCTCTATTACAAGGTTGAGATATTGTATCCCCTGATTCTCCATTATCTCGTTGTCTTTGAATCGATCCTTGAGGACGAGCCGGGTGAAGACTGGCTCGATACGGAGACGGAATTCGGCGGAACATGGGGCGAACGGTATTCTTTGATCGACGCGGCACGGGACAGGGCCGCGATCAGCAATCTGACAGTATTGTTCTGGGACAATCTGCAGAGCCTTTTCGGAAAGGAAACGGCAGCGGCGCTTCACAGATACTACAGCAGCATAGAATGCCCAGTCCCTTCGGCGATTTACTGCGACGCGCTGATCCATTGCCAGCTTGTGAACTTTGAGGAAATGACGAAGGAGGAAAAGCTCGATTACCTCCTTGCCTGCGCCTATGAAATAATGGGAACAGAAGATATGGAGGAATATCCGGAGGCGCACAGGGAAGATCAGGACAGATACCGTAAAGCGGTCGAAAGGCTGAACAGCGGAAGTTTAAAGAGATTTCCGACCAGAAACGGATTCTACGAGGAATTGGACAGGATATATGATCCGGCGAAGCCGATGTACCGCAACGATTTCGATCAGTTCCTGAATGATGTATACGGGATAGATCCGGATCCTTTTGAGACAGAGGATTTCGAATGGTAGAGAGATATGATCATAATATACAGTTCTTTAATGTTTACAAACATAGGATTTTACTGTATAATAGTGTCAAATAGATAAAATAATATCATAAATAGATATAAATAAAAGTATTATGACACGAACAATATCCAAGTCCATGGCAGGTATTCTTGAAGAGCTGGAGCTTAACAACGATACTTTTGTTGATATGCAAAGGCTTTCAGATCTTGCACAGAAGTATAATGTCAAAACGGAGCCTGCTTTGATCGCATCGAGATTGCGTAAAGCAGGCTGGTTGCTTCCTACATCACAAAGAGGTGTGTGGGAGTTTTCACCTGCTTCTATGGCCGGAGCATTTTCAAAAAAAGATCCGCTGATGCCTGTAAAAGCATATATGATGGCGAATCCGGAGGCAATATGTTATCTTTGTATGCAGACTGCAGCGTGGGCCTTGGGGCTGGCAGATCGTATTCCGTCTAAAAGAGATCTTGCTTTTGTTAACAAGCCGGCTTCTGTTCCGAAAGAAATTGCGGCCTACCATTATGCACCTGTGCTTGAACCGATTATGGCGAAAGGTGTGCCTTGTCTGACGCCGGAGAGTATAATTGTGCATGTCTCTTTAAAGCCCGGACAGATTAGATCATGGGAAAGTGCGATGGAATGGATCCCTGATGTTGTGTATGAAATAAACATTGGGAGTCTGCTTAAAGAACTGTCAGGCAGGAACGATTCCGTAAAGAGAAGAACCGGGTATCTCCTACAGGGGATGTACCCGGAAGCTGCGGAAGCGATCGCAGGGACTGTCGCAATGACATCCAAAATACGTTTTGGCCCAAGAACAAAAGCACTAAGAAATGATGAGAAATGGAAGATCTCTGACACGATACTTCCGTTTGATCCCGGTGAGCTGGAAAGGGTAAAGTAAGATGTTTGAATCATTGAAACTGACAGAAGGCTATATTGCGAGACATACCCCTGTCGGCAGCGGTGCACCAGGAAGAGAAGCGGCGATAATTGATATTGGACAGGATCTCCTGCTGGCATATCTTGCCGAAGCTGGTTTGATGAGCGCTGTTGCACTAAAGGGCGGGACAGCAATCAGAAAACTCTATGCCGGGAAAGAAGGCCGGTTTTCTCTTGATCTTGATTTTGCGATTGATGATGCTGATGCACAACTAGAAGACAAGGCATTCGACTTTATATCGGAAATAGATGGTCTGCAGATTGGACCATTTTCATATTCCGTCAGCGAAAGACGCGGCAAATGGTATATCGGATTATCTTCTCCATTCAATGAAGGCGATCTTTTTAAAACAAAGCTTGATTTTGCAGCTTTTCCGTGGCTGCCTCCGCTATGCAGAGAAATAGTAAAGCTTCCAATACATGAGCAATATGGGTCTGTTTTGCCGGCAATCAATACTGTAAGACTCGAAGAAAATATGGCGGAAAAAATCGCCAGACTGAATCGCACCAATACAGCGAGAGATTTATATGATCTTAACTGGATAATGGAAAACCCGGTTGTATCATCTGCTGTTGATAAGCAACTTTTAAGGCGGCTTGCTGTACTCAAGATATGGGTAGATTCCAATGGCATGCATTTTGGTAATGTGTGGTGGAGACCGGCTCATGCTCCATCAGTATTTGATCCTGATAAATGGCTGAATGACAGAGACTCGAAATCAGTAGATACTGAAGACATCGGAACTTTGGCGGTGCCTACACCTTCCGCAGAGGAAATGCTGGAGAAGCTGAAGGTAAACTTTGAATTCCTTAAGGATCTTGATGATGCCGAAACAATCATTTCAAGATCAAACGGGCGGGACAGAAGTCTTGTGATCAAATTTTTAACTGAATTGCCTGGAGGCAGATTGAAAACGGGCCTGTATTGACTGCTACAAGGGAAAAGTCGCGACGTGTCGCGACAATTTGAAAGAGTGTCAAAAATGGCAAATAAAGCATTGCAATGTACATAAGAGGGGGCTTTGATCTTCGTAGGTTCTGCGATCTTTCAGCGCCGGTGACGGTTGGCACCGGCAGCCGGCGCGGCCCGCCCGCCCACC
>CAYLSR010000225.1:0-3638 GCA_964385855.1 uncultured Mogibacterium sp. | reverse complement strand
TGAGTCGAGAATCTGTCTTGGGAACGACTCATAACCGGTTACTCGGACAACTAAGTCGTTCGGTTTCGCGGGATGAGTCGTGGATCCGCTCTGGGAGCAACTCATAACCGGTTACTCGGACAACTAAGTCGTCTGGTTTCGCGGGATGAGTCGATAATCCGTCTCAGGAACGACTCATAACCGGTTACTCGGACAACTAAGTCGTCCGGGAAGACTAGGATGAGTCGTGGATCCGCTCCGGGAAAACCAGGATGAGTCGTGAATCCGTCCCGAAGAACCCGAAAGTCGCCGAAGAGCCGCCTCTCCGCCAACTTTGACATTTTCTTTCCGGGCACGTTGTGGTAAAATACAGGTTGGGGCAACTGCAGAGATAGAAGGAGGGAAACAGGATGGATTTTGACGCGAAGAAAGCCGTAGATGCGACCGTCAAGTGGATCAGGGACTGGTTTGACGCCAATGGGCCGGGCTGCAACGCGATCATCGGGATCAGCGGCGGCAAGGACAGCTCGATCATGGCGGGGATGCTCGTGGAGGCGCTCGGGAAGGAGCGCGTGATCGGGGTACTGATGCCGAACGGAGAGCAGTCGGACATCGATATGGCGAAGCTGCTGGTCGATCATCTGGGGATCGAGCACTATATCATAAACATCAAGAGCGCTTATGACGGGATCATCGGGGAGATCGAGAAGAATCTCTGCGAAGTCAGCCGCGACACGGAGATCAACCTGCCGCCGAGGCTCCGCATGTCGACCCTGTATGCGATCGGGCAGTCGAGGAACGGGCGGGTCGCCAACACGTGCAACCTGTCGGAGGACTGGGTCGGTTATTCCACGAGATACGGGGATTCGGTCGGCGATTTCAGCGCGCTTTCCTGCTTCACGACGGCGGAGATCCGCGCGATGGGCCGGGTGATCGGTCTGCCGAAGGTGCTGATTGAGAAAGTGCCGTCCGACGGTCTGTCGGGGCTTTCCGATGAGGACAAACTGGGGTTCACCTACGAGGTGCTCGACCGTTACATCCGGACCGGCGAGATCGACGATCCGGAGACCAAGGAGAAGATCGACCACCTGCACCGGAAGAACCTCTTCAAACTCCGGTACATGGACAGCTTCAAGTACGACGGGGTGGGAGTGAAGGCGGAGTGGTAAAACACAGGTCTGCCATGCACCGAATCCCGGCACACGCAGGGAACCGGTGTGCCGCAGACTCCCGGAACGATGAGGACTCTCAGTGAGCCGCAGACACACAGTCACATCATAAACAGCCGGTCAGCACACAGCTGACCGGCTTTCTTTTCCCTGAAAGTACGGTGAAACCATCTCTCCGCAGCATGACAAGCGGCTTTACTGTTTCTCTGCGTCGTCCGGCTGCGCTTTTTTGCGGGTCACCGCCGATACGGCGAGGAGAAGAACCGTGCTGACAAGCAGCCCCATCACATTGGAGGGAACCGCCCCGATCACCGGTACCGATGTGTGCAGCACATATTCCCAAAGCAGACTGAACGCAACCGTCACGACAATGCTGACCACTGCTGCCTGCTCAGTTACAATGTCGGTGAACATTCCGAGAATCATCGGCATGAAGACGGACACACCGTAGAACAGGCCAGCGGCATAGACAACACTGATGATGTTGCTGCTGTAAAGAGAGATCAGCGTGCTGAACAGCGCTACCGCGAGGACAACAATGCGTGAAATCAGCACATCATGCCGGTCTCCGGCTGCCCTTCCCTTTTTCAGGGGGATGTACAGATCATTTACGATCAGCGTCGCGGTCGCATGGAGCAGGGATGTTCCCGTCGAAATCGTCGCGGCGAATACGCCTGCAAGCCCCAGACCGATCAATCCATGCGGGAAGAATGCCTTGAGCATTTCCGGGAACACCATGTTGGTGTCTCCGATTTCCGGTAGCAAAACGGATGTGCTGATCCCGATCAGGCCGATCGCAAGGGAAATCAACAGATAAAACCCTGCGGTGAAACAGGCTCCGAATCTGGCAGGTCCCTCATTCTTCGCGGAGACCATGCGCTGGATATAGTTCTGGTTGGTCGAATACGTCAGCAGGCAGAGCAGGAACCAGGAGAACGGCGTCCAGAATCCGAGCTGCCCTACGCTCAGGAAACCGTCCGGCACAGCCGCGGTAATCGCGTGCAGTCCTCCCCCGGCATGAAGAACGATCGGTACCGCAAGAAGTACGGAACAGACGATGATGACGAAAAGAGTCGCATCGGTATTCACGACCGCTTTTAGTCCTCCGCTGGTCAGCAAGATGACGAGAATCACACTGATGGCCAGAGAATACTTCACCGGAATCCCCGTTACCGAATACAGTGTCGCGCAGGCAACCGTAAGCTGCACGGACAGGGCCGCAAGATTGGTC
Source organism: uncultured Mogibacterium sp. (assembly GCA_964385855.1). Taxonomy (GTDB): domain Bacteria; phylum Bacillota; class Clostridia; order Peptostreptococcales; family Anaerovoracaceae; genus CAYLSR01. The sequence goes on along the minus strand of CAYLSR010000225.1, from coordinate 1,259 downwards.
ATGACATGCATGACTGACGCGAGATACTTCACCGCGGGGGAATAGCGGTTCCCCAGGTACTCCGGAAGTGTCGCGCCGTCCATCCGGTTGATCTTGCTCGCAAGAAGCAGACCAACCACCAGAAATGCAGGTGCCGCAGCGAGGTTCCACCAGATCCCGCTCATCCCGATCACATAGCAATACCCGATCGCCGCAACCAGGCCGCTTCCTCCGAAATCCGTCGCCGCCATGGAGAATCCCGCCTGCAGTTTGTTGATGCTCTTGCCTGCCAGGAGGAAGTCATCCGTACTCTCATTTCCCCTGCTCGACAGCAGTCCGATGGCAAGCACAGCCGCGACCGCAGCGATGATGATGACAATATCGAGCGTATTCATATCGCGTTCTCCTGTTTCGGGATCTGCCTCTCCGCCCGGGAAAGACAGATCCCGGATAATACTTCTTTCCGGAAATACACCGGATTATGGATGACTGGTGAAAAGAAGCGGTTCGAAATGAATCACGCAGCTTCCTCCTCAAGTCCGAAGATGCCATGCGCCTTTTCGTATCTGTACAGGAGGATGGAGCAGACGATAACGAGAACCAGTCCGGCGATATACAGAAGGATGATATTTTTATAGCCTGTTGCGCCGTATTCGTCAATCCACTTTCCGCAGAGGGTATATAACCACAGATCGGTGGAATAACCGATCGCTGAGCAGATGCCCATGGAGGTGCCCATGATCTCGAACGGAATCTTCGCTTCCGGAATCGGCGTATAGAGTCCGGAACGGGAACCGCTGAGGATGAGGATCAGCAGGACAGCGATAATGATCGCAGGCATCATTGCGCCGGCATTCTGCGGCACGAAGAGAAGTGCTGCGCAGAGGACGATCATGGCACTGCAGAAGGTAATGAGAAATTTCGGTGTCTTCCACTTATCCAGCAGCATGCCGCCCAGCGGCGAGCAGATGATTCTGCAGATGGTTCTGTTTGCGATGGTCAGACCGGTACCGAATGCAACTGTGGTCCCAAATACTGTTGACATGTACGGATTCAGATAGCTGGATCCGGTGATAAGAATGAACATTCCCATGACGATCAAACCATTTAGCCAGGTAACCGGATGCTTGACCGCCTTACCGACCATCTTAAGGTTGAACTCATTGGACGCGGTATTCGCGTCGATATCCTTGATCGCAAAGATGATGATCAGCGCAACGATGATGAGAATTACGGCATAGACAGAAGTGATGATTCTGAAGTTGCTGAGCTTGCTGAGG
>CAYLSR010000224.1:0-3641 GCA_964385855.1 uncultured Mogibacterium sp. | reverse complement strand
AGATTCATCGGTCCGGTGCCTTGCATGGCTGCATAGCACAGGTATATGAACACAAGCTGCGCATTTGCAGTCATTTTTTCCGGCTTCTCTCCCGGCGCCTTGATTCGTTCCTCAAAATAGCTGCCCCAGAACGGAATGAATACCTGCCCGCTGCCGGACACAAAAGCGACGCCGGACTGTATGAGATCTGTTCGCTGTTTCGCTGTCACATGGTCAAGCTCCACGATAATAGGGCACGCACAGACCTTCTCCATAGCACCAATTTGCTTCTTTATGGAAGGCAGCCGCCAGGTCGGCTCCTTCGGTTTCGCTATCAGGCAGCTGAGGTCTCCAAAAATCAGTCTGGAAACAGAGTATCCGGCACTTAGGTACAGCGGTGTGCGCGGTGGGAAGCTGTATGCTTCCTCACGTATTGAATTTCCAAATATGCTTTTGATGATTTCGTTCATTTGTTCCACCTCGTTTATGATTATACCATTATATCTGGAACAATGCAATTACAAATGGAACTTCCTTGTGTTTCTGCTCCTCCGCCTCCGAGAACCTCTTCTGTGGAACCGCCTCTTCTTCTCCGCCCTCGCCTGCCTCAGGACCGCATAGTAGCAGTTCGTATCCCCGAAGGTCAGTACCTTCGGGGTCAGGAACGTCGATCGGAACCATTCCCAGAGGATCCGCTCCGCCGGCATCCCGTTGTATCTTAGAAACCCTGCCGCGGCGAACGGGAACGCCGCCACGATGCACAGCCAGCTCGTGGTCTCAAGCCCGAGAACGGGCCTGAGAGCAAAGTAGAGGACGACAGCGATCCCGCAGGCAAGGGCAGAAAAAAAGAACTGCCTCATCGACAGCCCGAAGAACATGGATTCCGTGTATTCCCTGATCTCTCTGTTAATCCTGACCTCCATCGTTAAGACCTCCCGGCCTCCGGGGCTCTGTCGTCGCGGTCGTTCACGGTCGTGAGCGTCTTTTCCTTCGGATCATAGTGGTAGATGTTGTCGGACAGGATATCCTTGTCCTCCACGACGAGCCGGTTCGCCTCCCGGACCATGTCCTTCAGCGAAGCAGCATCCACGCCGGCGGAATCCGGGACGATCAGCACTTCATGCACGGAGCTCGGAAGGACGGTGTATCCCTCGTCGAAGACGTTTGCGATCTGCTCCTGCACGCCCGGATAGAACAGCACCGACGCGCCAAGCACCCCGGTGTCGTTGCTGAGGACGTACATCAGCTGCTTCTCATCCGGATAGAGACGCTCGCCGAACGCCAGATAGTTCACCTTCTCCCCGCCGAAGATCGCGCCTGCCATGTCGGCCAGGACCGGCGGCTCAAGCTTCACAAAGCTTTTCATCGCGTGATCGAACAGGGCGTCCACATCATAATCGTTCTTCTCCGCCATCTCCCTCGCAACTGTCGTCCGCCAGATGTCCTGCCCTTTCGTCAGGCTGATGTCGCACACCATGGCGAGGCCGTCCCTCAGATCCTCCGGAATGAAGTCCATGACATCCTTCGCCGCCTGTCTCATAAATACGTTCCTATCCATTCCTGTTCTCCTTCCTCAGCTTCTTCAGATATGCTTCCAGTCTCTTCCTCCGGGACGGATCTTTCGGGAGATCCGCCGCCTTCTTCTTTTTCGGCATAATCCTTTCCTCCTTTCTTCTCATACTCCGAACAGCTCCTTCGCGATGTGATCGCTCATCCTGACGGCGCCGACCAGGACGAGCATGTTGAAGACGAGCTCACCGACATACTTCCAGACCATCGTCACCGGCGCAGCGCTCGTGTCCGCGACCGGCGGGCTCGAGGCGAACTTCGTGAAGATCACGCATGCGACCACAATAACCGCGCCCTCCAGGCACACCGCTGCATAGCTTCTGAGGAAGCTGACCCCGATGCTCTGCGTCGGCTGTCCCGCGAAGGTCGAAAGCGGGATCGGTGCGAGTGCGGTGTACATATACAGCTTGAAGAACCTGCCGTACACGGTCAGGATGATGATGAACGACAGCACCGTGATGAACAGGCTCCCGATCAACGTCACCGCCCAGAGCGGGATGCTCTCGAAGAAGCCGCAGTCCTCGATTGCTCTGACCATTTCGTCCGGCAGGACGGCCTTGTCCGCCGCGCTCACCCCCGAAGCGTGCAGGATGGTGCTGACCACGCCCTGCCCGATGCTGAAAAGCGCGAGCATCAGCTCGAGCCCGTAGGTCACAACGCCCTTGGCGATGGCGAAGCGGATGAACAGCTTCAGCGCGTGCTCCGGACGCTTGACGTCCGCCAGGCTGCCGCCGGTCTTCACGACGCCCATCAGGAAAACAAAACGAGCAGCGCGAGGCCGATCGCCTGCACTGCTCCGTTGATGTCGAGGATGACTCTCCAGATGCCGCCGCCCTTGAAGCTCTGCGGGGACATCGTCAGGAGCTGCCATACCTCCGTCATCTTGCTGTTCCAGGTGTCCAGGGCGTTTTCGAGGTTCTGGACTACCCAGTTCGTGTCGGTCATGGCGGGGCGCCTCCTTTCTGATTATGTGCAGTGTGCATGTGGGGTCCTCCTTTCTGCTGTTTAATACTATTGTTTTCTGCGTTTCCCATACAGCAAGAGGCGCACTGCCCAAAACTGCAGTGCGTCTCTTTTCTGTTTTGTGATATCCTTAATTTACGATAAGCAACTCGGGGCAAAAGCTCCTTCTATGAAAGATACTCACCTTAATTTCTCCTCGTACCGCTTTCTTTGATCATAGCTATAAACAATGTCGCAAGTGCGCTGAGTAACGAAAGGATCAGGAAACAGTTTTTCAGACCAAAGATGTGACTTGCAACTGGGTCTGCCGTTCCTGCGTGTGCCATGAGCATTGTTGTAACCGCACCGAATACTACGGTTCCGATACTGCCGACCAAGAACCCTGAGGATGTGATCAGCGAGAATGCTCCTCCAACATGAGCCGGAGTCATGCCTTCCAGATCAAGCGGAACGGTGTACATTGCCGGTACCCACAGCGAATTACCGATACCGAATATCGCTACACCAATCAGCACTACAACGATCGACATGTTCGCGCCGATTCCGGCAAGGATGAAGCCTATGAATTTCAGAATCTGCCCCATCAGCATAGGGGGTTTTCTCAGGCCGGTCTTTGTCATATAAACTCCGCCGAGTGTCCCGCCGATAATACCAACGCCCGGGAATACGAACGCTGCGATTAATCCGGCGGCAGATTCCGAAAAACTCCCGCCAGACAGCTCGAAAAGGTAGGTTGGGAGCTGGGCTGCTATAAATGAGTAGCATGTAAAGTCGCATACAAATGTATAACAGAGCAGTCTGATCGTACGCCTCCTAATCAGATCCGGAAATACGGCAAGCCCACCATCGCTGTTTTCGTCTTCTTCTGAAAGGACTTCCGGTTCCTTGAGAAACAGCCAGATCACGCAGAGTACCAGCAGCGCCACTCCCCAGATTCCGAAAGCTCCCTTATTGGAGTTCGAGAACAACTTGTAAAGAGGGAACATGACTGCATAACACATGATCGTTCCAAGGAATGGATAAAGACCATTGATAGTGTTCAGCTCTTCTTTCTGTTTATCTTTATACCACTTGGCGATTGCGTTTCCAAAGAAAGGCATACACAGTCCGAACGAAATGCCGTAAAGCGC
>CAYLSR010000223.1:0-3656 GCA_964385855.1 uncultured Mogibacterium sp. | reverse complement strand
CCGCCGATATCCGCGATGACTTGCGCGTTGGTGTTGTCATTTCCGTGCTTGGAGATCCTGTCCCCCAGGAAGGTGATATCGTACTCATCCTTGTAATAATTGACGACCTGCGCCTTGTCGCAGCCCTTCTTGACGATATCGACCGAAATCTGCCCGCCAAGCGACATATCGTAATCCGGATACAGCTTGTTCAGGAAGTCGATGATCCACAGCCGCTGGCCGTGCTCCGCGTCCCACGCCGCATACTCTTCCCGGATCTCTTTGGACGGCTCGCCCTCTTCCGGGCGGCCCAGCATCGTGAAGTTGATCGAATGCCGGTTGACCTCAAAGTGCCGCGGGAACGACGTGTGGAACTGATGCGGGCAGGCGGTCAGCAGGTCCTTGAGGATCGGCTCGAAGAAATAGAAGTCGATCACGTTGTCCGCATCAAAGACGAGCTCTCCGCCGCGGTACAGGGTGTTGCCCATGTTGCACCAGAAATCGACGTTCGGGTTCTCGAGGAGTTCCTTCGGCATCAGCGGACTGATGTAGTCCCACGGAGAACCTGTCACGACGACGAATTTGAATTTTTTTGCAAATTCAACGATCACCTCCGCGAACTCGCCGGTAATCGGCTGCCGGGCGTTCGTCAAAGTGCCGTTGCTGTCGGATAAGAATACTTTTGGTTTCAAACTCTCTACCTCTCAGCCCTTCATTCGGTTATTTGATGTCTTCAGCAAGTACCGAGTACTGCTTCATATCGGCGTAGGTCCCATCCTCGTTCTTGTAGCCTCCGCGCAGGACGCCTTCCGGCTCCATCCCGATCTTGAGAAGCGTGCTCCCGGAGGAGACGTTCTCGACGTGATGCGACGAATACAGACGGTGGATCCCGATCGTTTCAAACGCCAGATCGCGGATGGCTTTCGTTGATTCGGTCGAATATCCTTTCCACCACCACTTGCTGCCGAAGCTGAACCTGAGCTCCGCCGCGTCCGCGGTCTCATCGACGTTGACCAGACCGACATAGCCGAAGACTACGCCGTCTTCCACCATCGCCCAGGCATAGAACGATTCTTCATCGTAGTGCGCCGTCAGGGAACGGACGAACTCAGCCGTCTCCTCTTCCGTCCTGCAAGGAACAAAGCTCACATACTTGTGGACGACCGGGTCACTGCCGTAATTTTTGTAGAAAGAATCGATGTCCTCTTCGCGGAAAGGGCGCAGGACGAGTCTGTCTGTTTTGATCTCGATGGTACCTACATGGTTCATAATTGTCCTCCCAAAAAACAAATGCTTTTAACTTCCCAGAGAAATACCCTTCAGAGGCAGTTCAGAGACTGCCGGCTGCATTAACATTCACCTTTTTTTCTTTTGTCTGCCGCGATCAGCGACTGCATGATCCGCATCGTCTCCACAGGGTTCTTGACGCTGTACAGCGTCCCGCCGGCGTCGACGACTTCGTGCGCGACCGAGTTGTCGTTGCCCGTCTTGTAGATGCGGTCGCCGAAATACCCCAGCTTGTACTCATCCTTATAGTGGTTGACGACCTGGGCCTTGTCGCAGCCCTTCTTGACGATGTCGACCGAAATCTGGCCGCCCAGCGACATGTTGTACTCCGGATACAGCTTGTTCAGATACTCGATGATCCAGCGGCGCTGTCCGACCTCGAGATCCCAGGCCGCGTACTCGTTCCGGTCCTCCAGCGAAGGCTCGCCGACTTCCGGCCGCCCGAGCATCGTGAAGTTGATCGCGCAGTTCGCGTGGATCTCGTGATGGCGCGGATAGGATTTGTGGAACTGGATCGGGCAGGTCCGAAGGATGTCCTGCAGGATCGGACTGAACGCGTCAAAATCGATCACATTGTTAGCATCGTAGACCAGTTCCCCTTCCCGGTACAGCGTATTACCCATATTGCACCAGTAATCGATATTCGGATTGGTCAGGATCTCCGGCGGCATCTGCTCTTCCATATCGTGGAACGGAGACCCGGTCACGATGACGAACTTATACCGTCTGGCGAATTCGACGATCGTTTCCGCCATCTCCCCGCGGATCGGCTTCCTCGCAACTGTCAGTGTACCGTCATTGTCTGATAAAAATGCTTTTTGTTTCACAGTCTAACCTCTAGTTTCTCATAACCATCTGTTTTTTAATTCGTTACATTATATAACGAGTAGCCTGTGATGTAAAGCTCTTTCATAAAAACGTGTGCTTCAGTCCGCGCCGCAGCCCTCCGCGCTTCCCCGCTCTTCCGGTTCCCGGATAAAGTGCTTCCAGTACCGGTACAGGAGCAGGAACATCATAAACGGCAGCGCCGCGGAGACCGCGATGCTGAGCCGGCCGTGCCGGTACGTTGCCGCCATCAGGAGGATGAACCCGAGGACGAGGAGCACAAACGAACGGAAGTGCTTCGGCTGAAGCTGCCCGCTGTTCTTCCAGTATCCCGCCGTCGCGAAGAGAAAGACGTAGTAGATCAGGAAGGAGGCGACCAGGAAGATGTTCTTCGCGACCGGGTCGACTTCGTCCCCGACCATGAACTCCAAGGCGGCCGTGAGATTGTTGAGGCCGAAGATCACGAAGAGGTGGATCATCATGTACCGCGTGCCATTCGTGCTGATCTCGCGGTCCAGCATATAATCATAAAGATATTCATAGCTGCTGAACAGCCCCGCAACGATCAGGAACGCCATCAGCGAGTAATACACGGAGTTCAGCGTGAAGCCTCCCTCAAAGTACGACGCGATCCCGATGAGCATCTCGCCGAAGGTGAAGACCACGTAGAGCATGACGCGCTCCGCCAGATGGGCGAAATCCACCTCCACGAGGTTGTTTTTACGCGTGAACGCCATGATGAGGATTCCGACGACCATCGCGCAGGATGCGAGCGGCAGCTTCGTCGCATGATAGACCGGCAGCGACACCAGGATGATCCCTGCCTCGATCGCGAGCACCCGGACGGTAAAGCTGATGTGCGCCTGCTCCCACGGCCGCGCTATACAGACGGTCCTGCGCTTGATCTGGTACATCGCGATCAGATTGAGCAGGATGAGCATCCAGGCGATATTGTACTGATAATAGTAGGACTGCCAGTGCACCCGTGTCCCTTCCCCCATGTAGTACAGGAGGTACATGTTGATGAAGATCCCCACGTGCTCCACGATGGAGTTGTTGCCGTAGCGGTTGATGAAGAGCGAGGTGAACGACCAGATCTGGATCACGATCAGCGTTCCGAGCACATACGTCAGGAACGCGTCCGGCCGGATGAAACCTCCCTCGATCGAATGCATCAGCGAGTTGTTCCGCCCGATCATGTAGACGAACATCAGGTCGTAGATCAGCTCGAGATATTCGACTTTTTTCTCTTCTTTACGGAAGATATCCAGCATGCCCCGGAAGTCCTTTCTCCTTGATCGTCCCGCGCTCCTGCTCAGGATTTCACTTGTTATTTTACCAAAAAATGCCCGGGAGTGCTACGCATTTCTGCAATCCCGGGCGGAATCCGTCCTTCCGGAAAGCCCGTTTCAGGTCTTGACAATAATCATTTTATTGTCCTATAATAAAACTACGAATTTTTGCGCATTGACCGGAGGTCCCTGCCATGAACGAGAAGAAAAAAAGGAGAGCCATCGGCGCGCTGATCCTGAGCAGCCGCAGAAATAAGATCATCGGGCTCACAT
>CAYLSR010000222.1:0-3681 GCA_964385855.1 uncultured Mogibacterium sp. | reverse complement strand
ATCCCTTCAGAGTACACTGCCTTGTTAAATTCAGCCTGCCACTGTAACTTACATACGGAGAAACCTCCCCTACAATCCACGCTTAGGTCCACGTGTATAGTCTAGACTGAGACTGAGGCAGTTTGAGAACAAACTTGGTCCCCTTCACTAGCTTCTGTATTTCTTTTGCATTTCTCCACAGGAAGCCTGATTTTTAAAACAGGTGGTCGATGATATCTCCCGCCATCATCCTGCGGCGGCTGTCTTCGTCCGGCGCAAACTTTTCGGCCGCGAGGCCGTGGAGCATCACGCCGTACAGCAGGCTGTTGTTCAGCGTATTGCCCTGCGCCGCGAGCGACGCGATGACGCCTGCAAGCACGTCGCCGGAGCCGGCAGTAGCCAGACCGGAATTGCCCAGCGTGTTGAGGTACAGCTTCTGAACACCGTTCGTGCCGATGAGCGAGACCAGCGAAACATCGGATTTGACGACCATGCTGACGTTGAATTTTTCCGAGAACTTTCGGGTGAATCCGATGCGGTTCTTGTCCACAATCGAGATCTCCTCACCGCAGAGGCGTGCCATCTCGCCGAGATGCGGGGTGATGACGCATTTACATTTTCGCTTGCGGAAAGACTTGAGGTTGCGCGCGATGAGGTTCAGCGCACCGGCGTCGAGTACAGCAGGCGTCGTTCCGGCCAGGACCTCTTTGACCATGAGCCTGCCGGTCTGATCCTCCCGGAGGCCCGGTCCGATCAGCACGACGTCCACAAGCGCCAGAAACTCGTTCAGCGCCCCGAGCACATCGTCGTTTTTATATGGCACGACGACCGCTTCCGGGATCGAGACGTTGAAGAACCCGGTGTATTTGGACGGGCAGAAGATCCTCACGAGCCCGCATCCGGTGCGATACGCCGCGCGCGCGGCGAGCATTCCCGCGCCCATCATACTGTCGTTTCCGACCACGATGCCGACCGTCCCGAAAGTGCCCTTGTGTGACTGTTCTTTTCGCGGAAGGAGCGCCATGTTGCGGGTCGATTCCTAGAATTCCCTGTCGCAGATGAGGATCTTGTCGCGGATCGAGTTATAGCCGCTCTTCATGATGCCGATATCGATGACGCGGATCTCGCCGCAGACCTCCCGACCGGAGCCGAAGAACATCCCGGTCTTATAGTTGGCGAACGTCACCGTAAGATCCGCGCGGAAGACCGCCTCCATGATCTGACCTGTCGTGGCATTGAGACCGGACGGCAGGTCGACCGCGATCTTGTATGCACGTTTTGAATTGATATACTCGATGAACTTTACGAAGTTATAGCCGAACCGGCGATTGAGGCCGGTCCCGAAGATCCCGTCGATGATGACATCGTAATCCGCCTTGAGGATGGCCAGATCTTCCGTCTGATCACCGAGCCCCGCGATGTTGTACTCCGGAAACATCTCCCGCAGAATGCCCCGCTGGCGGATCCACTCCTCAGAAGTGTGTCCGGCGTCCCCGACGAAGTACGTATTCACGTCGTATCCGAGGTGCAGGAGCCAGCGCGCGATGCAGAGCGCGTCACCACCGTTATTGCCCGGACCGGCCAGCACAAGAACGTACGTCGACGCAGCCGACGGGAACTTTTCACGGACGACTTCGACGACCCCGCGGGAAGCGTTTTCCATCAGGACCGGGCTCGGGATCCCCCGCTCGATCGTATATTGATCCATCGTCCGCATACCGGAAGCAGTTAAAGCGTACATATCGTTACTCCTCATGCCTGAACAGACTGATCCACTTTACTATAACTAATTATTTTGAAACATTATATCATGGCGTTACCATCTTTTCAACACTTTCCGCAAAGAAAACAGCTGCGGGCGGCCGTTGCTGCGGGACGGAAGCTGGGACGATTTCAAAAAAGTGCTCTACGCAGAGGGGCTCGCCGGCAGCCGGTTCTTAACGATTGGCAAGCGCGAAGCGCGCAGACAGAGTTTAGAACCGCTGCGTCGCCGGCGCGAGGCGAGAGCCGTACCCGATGCGGAGAGCACCTTTTTTGAACGATTCGTCACAGTTGCGATTCGCGCAGCATCGGCCGCCCGCAACATTTTCTTTACAAAGTGTTCGGGATAAGATAGAATAAAAAGGCCATGATATTGTGGCAGTCTGAACGGGAGGTACAGTATATTGGCTCTGACCGACGATGAGATCCGCGCAATACTGATCAAAGAAAAGAAGCGCAAGCGCAGGCGCAAACGCATCATCCGCAGGGTGATCCTGCTTTTGGTGATCATTCTGGTCCTCGTTCTTGGGATCTACGTGCTCGCCCACCGGAACGCACCGGGACTGTCCAGCCTGTTTCACAACCGAGGGACCATCTGCATCGACGCCGGACACGGTGGAGATGATCCGGGTTCGGAAGCGCTCGGCCGGGTCGAGAAGGACGACACCCTCCGACTGGCGCTCGAGCTCAAGAAGGAGCTCTCGGATAAGGGCTTCCACGTCGTCATGACCCGCAAGGATGACAGCACGGTCGACCGGGCGGAACGCGGGACGTTCGCGAACGAGAAGAAAGCCGCGCTGATGATCTCGATCCACCGCAATAAGGCCGAGGACGAGACCGCGCAGGGCGTGGAAATCTATGCACCTTCCGACGGGAATCTGGAATCCATGCTGCTGGCTGCAGGCATCATGGACGCGCTGACGGAACAGGGCTTCGTGCAGCGTTCCATCCACACCGGTACCCTGACCGACGAGAACGATGACTACGATGAGAACAGCTATTCCGAGATGCCTTCCTGCCTTGTGGAGGTAGGGTTCCTGTCAAATGCCGAAGACAATCTCCTCTTCGACGAGCACCTCGGTGACATCGCGCTGGCGATGGCGGACTCGATCGAATCCACTTATTCCGATCTTTACGAGCAGGAGGAGTGATCCTTCTGTAAGCACTCAAAAATCCGGCTTTCCTCGGGTTCCAACTGTCCCGGGTGACGCCGGATCTTTTATTGCAGCAAAGATTATAAAGGAGATCAGAGCGCCCGCAGAAACGCAAGGACTTCCTTCCCCTGCTCCTCCGTGATGTAGCTATCTTCGACCGCGATCCCGATGAGAACGTCGGCATTGCAGAGGCTCCGCTTTTCGACACCGGCTTCCGCAAACCGCACATCTGCTTTCGCCGTCCCGTAGGTGAAGATGGAAACGACTCCGAGCACCTCCGCGCCGGCTTCCCTCAGCGCTTCAACGACTTCGATGGAAGATCCGCCGGTCGAGATGAGATCCTCAACGACGACGACTTTATCGCCCGGATCAAGGCGCCCCTCGATCTTGTTGTTCCTGCCGTGCGTCTTGGCGCTTCCGCGTACATAGCCCATCGGCATGCCCAGAATGTGCGCGGTGATGGCGGCATGAGCGATGCCGGCCGTGCTGGTCCCCATAATCTTATCGCACTCCGGATAGCAGGTCCGGATCGTCTCCGCCATTGCGTTCTCGATGAGATCCCGGACTTCCGGCGCGGTGAGCGTCAGCCGGTTATCGCAGTAGATAGGGCTCTGGATGCCGCTGGCCCACACAAACGGATCTTCCGGTCTCAGAAAGACGGCCCGGATCTTTAAAAGTCCCTTCGCGATTTCTTTTTCGTGGTTCATTTGATCCCTCCCTTTGATGATCGTGTTGCTTCATTCGTTCAATCTGTCAGTTCCGCGAGGCATCTGTGGTATGCCGCGAC
>CAYLSR010000221.1:0-3687 GCA_964385855.1 uncultured Mogibacterium sp. | reverse complement strand
GGCTCGTGGTCGAGCCTGTCGTATCCGATTCCGAGCCGGTCCAAAAAATCGTAGACCCGGATCTCCTTCTTCAGCCGACCGCCCTCGTCAGCCGGGCGGCCGTGATACCGTGTTAGTCTGTTCATGTGCATTCTGCTGAATAAACTACCGCAGGTCCTCCATCACCTCCGCGGCGAGGTCGTCAAAGAGGCCCGGCTTCTCCGGCGCTTCGTCGATTGCCCCGGCCAGATCGCACAGGGCCATGAGCTCCTCGCGCGAAAGCGCGATGCCCTTGCCCATCTTCTCGTGATCCGGCGACCAGTCGCGGATGTCGTACTTCGGCTCCCCGCCGTTCCAGGAGATCAGGTTGAGTTCCCGGCTCCAGCCGCTGGAGCGCTCGCTGAGGACGCCGATATGGCGGATGATGTTGAATTCGAAGCTTGGCATAATTGGTTCTCCTTAAAGATTGATACTGGTACGCGGATATTGAATGAGGAAGTTCACATCATGTGCCTCGCAGTACTTCGCGGCCCTGTAGAAGACCACTTCCGTTTTTTCCTGGAATTCCGGCATCCCTTTGATCGGGCGATCCAGCGGTGAAAAGAAGTTGTCCCAGTGGATCGGGATCACCAGCTTTGCGCCGGTCTTTTCGACCGTCTCCGCAAAGAAAACCGTCTCCATATCCGGATCAGCATTTGCCAGACCCGCTACGCCAAGGAACAATACATCGGCGTGTATGCCGTCCAGCTGTCCGGCTATGTAGTTGAAACTCGGGCGGATCAGGATCTTTTTATCTCCGTGTTCCACGAAAAAGTCGTATGATCCGCCCTCCTTGTATTCTCTCAGCTTCGCCGGCTGGACCAGCGGCTCCGTGATCGGCTCTCCCAGATCATTATTCAAAATGGTCGGTTTGGAGTGCAGTGATTTCAGGATGCTGACCTTGTAGTCCCCCACACAATAACAGCTTCCGTGGCCGAACACTTCTATTCTTTCCTCCGGCACACCGCCTCCGAGCGCGACCTCCTTTGCGGATTCGCTTCCGTATATTTTTGCGCCGCACTTGTTGGCGATATACGGGGCGTCCATCACGTGATCGTGATGCGTATGCGAGATGAAGATCGCCTTCAGCCGGTCGATTTTATGAAGACCGATCAGCTCATCACAGAGTGCGGTGTCCGTGCTTGCTTTGGAATTCCTGATGTATTTCCCCAGTGATGGCCGCGTGACGTGTGCATCGAACAGGACCTGGTCCTTGCCATCATCAAACAGCAGCGTCGTTGTTCCAAAATATGTTACTTTCAGCATACGATAATACCCTCTTTTAAGAAAACAGCGGACATTGCTCCAGCGCCTTCACCACTTCCACATCTGCCGGCAGCCAGTCCACCGACCACAGCTCCTCCGGCCCGAGCCACCTCGCGGCTTCGTGCTCCAGCAGGGTCAGGTGACCGTCCACGATGCTGCAAAGATAACAGTGCATTGTGATGTGGAACGTCGGATAATCATGATCCACCGTACAGAGGAACTCCTCCACGCGGATCGTGGTCTTGAGCTCCTCGCGGATCTCCCGGACGAGGGCTTCCTCCGGCGATTCGCCGGGCTCCATCTTCCCACCCGGGAATTCCCACCCGTCCTTGAAATCACCGTATCCGCGCTGCGTGGCGAAGATGCGGCCGTTTTCCCGGATGATGGCGGCGACGACTTGAATGTGTTTGGTTGGCATGGTTTGTTGGTGACCAATTGATTCTTTCTCGTTTAGTGAATATTTTCGGTGTATTTGCACTTCGGATAATTGGAACATCCGTAGAACTGTGTCCCGGCTGACGGTCCTTTCCTAGCGGCTCGAATGACAAGGTTACTTCTACCCTACAACTAACTTGTTTGTCTTCCGGAGATATTTTGCAGGAATCGGCGCATCAAGCTGCCAGGTGATGTTCATCGGCCGCTCGCCTTCGTGACTGACATAGTTTGCTGTACCGAGGAACGTGTAGGCCTCTGCACTATTTGTGATTCTGTCGTTCTTGAATTCTCGCACGAAGAGCAAAACCTTGCTCCCTTTCTTCTTATGATGGATGTAGCGCTGGCCGGTTGAGGATCGCTCGGAAGTAGTACTCTGGCTCTGCCAGTGGAAAAACCATTCATTGATCGAATAATCATTGTACATGGTAGTAGGGGAATAATCTTTGTCTGATTTGTTCAAGGTCACGAAGAACACATCAAGATTCTTCTCCGGCAGCCACTTAACACCTTCCCGTACGGTTGCCGGCTTCATGAAGTCCATTGCAACCAGAAGCTGATCTCGAGTGTACGTGCAATACAAATCTAATGGACAATCAAATCCTAAATCTACCGGCTCGTCGATGAAATCAATGCGATCGTACTGGTAGTTCAAAAGCTCCAGAATCTCACCGAGAAGCACCGGACTGTCTGCCAGTGCATAAAGATTGTCCAGCACTTCATCGCTATCCCAATCATCTGCCGCTTTGCCCCAGATCGTGATATAAAACATCTGCAGCATTCTCTTCTCGATATCTGATAGCCGGTTAAAATCCACGTCATCAAGCCGCGGCAGCAGGTCGAGGAGGAAGGTGATCCAGCGGCGAGAGTCGATCACAGCCAGCTTTGCCATTGCCTTATTCAGCTTCTCTTCCAATGGATCGGTAAAGTCTTCGATCACCCCTGCGCGAGCACAAAGCCTTGAGAATGTAGCAAATTTATAAATGCTTCGCGGGTCTAAATGATAATAATTCAGGAAATTAGCAAGGCTCAAAGACTTACCGGTGTCTTCTTCAAAAGCACCGATGCGGGTCACCAGCCCCGCGCTATTCCCATAGGATGCACGAATGTTGTCCAGAATATACTTCGCCGCCTTCTTCTCCAGCTGAATATAGCAACCTTTTGGTACTGAAATAAAGCCCTCTTTTACTTCCCACGCAACATTGCGTTTTGTATTGGAAAGCAGTGCCGCAAACTTATCTTCAAAATTATATCGCTTGTTTGCCTGACCGATAAAATCGAGAACTGTCAGGCACTCCTTCCCTTCTGCCAATCTCAATCCGCGTCCAAGCTGCTGGAGAAAAATAGTCAAAGATTCTGTTGGACGAAGAAATAAAACAGTATTAACCTCCGGAATATCGACTCCCTCATTGTAAATATCTACTACAAAGATGAACCGCACTTTGCCGGAAACAAGATTGTCCTTTGCTCTGCGTCTTTCTTCATTCGGTGACTGGCCGGAAAGGAACATGGAAGGTATACCATGATCGTTGAAATACCGGCTCATAAATTCCGCATGAGCTACTGTAACGCAAAAGCCCAAGCCTTTGACTTCGTCAATATCCGTCACGTATTTCAAAAGTGAGGTGACGATCAGATCGGCACGCCTCTCAGCAACATAACCGCTGAGCGTATATGCATTAGATAACTCGGTTTTATCATAGCCGCCTGCAGACCATTTCAGGGAATCCAAATTCACAGTATCGGTGACGCCAAAATACTGAAACGGCGACAGCAATTTACGATCAATCGCCTCCGGCAGTCGGATTTCCGCCGCAATTCGGTTGTTAAAGTAACCGAGGACACTCCTGCCGTCCATACGTTCCGGCGTTGCTGTCAGCCCAAGCAGGATCTTTGGCTGGTAATACTCCAGCAATTCCTGATATGTAGGTGCTGCGGCGTGATGAAACTCATCAGCGTATGTCAAGTAAG
>CAYLSR010000220.1:0-3702 GCA_964385855.1 uncultured Mogibacterium sp. | reverse complement strand
CTTGTGATTTGCGTAAAGCTGCGTCGTCGTGACCTGCTCGTGGTCCATCAGAGCCTGGACATCGTAAATGTCGTTTCCCCGCCCGATCAGGCTGGTCGCCGCGGTCGCCCGCAGCTTATGCGGGCTGTATCCCGCCTTGCGCGAAGTTCCCATCGCGACGGAGGTGTATTTCTTGACGAGGTCCCGGATGGACCGTTCGGTCATCCGCTTGCCCTGCAGTGACAGGAACAGGGCATCTTCATCCCCTTCCTCCTGCAGGATGACGTTGTTTCGCTCGTTTTCGAGATAATCCTGCAGCACCATGATCACGGAGCGGTTTAAAGGCATCACAGCCTCTTTACCCCGCTTCCGGTAGATGATGAATTCGCCGCGGGAGAAGTTGAAGGAGCTGACGTTGAGCTGCTGGAGCTCGGAAAGCCGGAGTCCATAGGTTAGAAACAGGATCAGGATCGCCTTGTCGCGCAGCTTTGTCTTCTCCCAGTAAGGCCGTTCGTGCTCCGTCAGGTGCGAGCCGGTCGTCACCGCGTCCAACATGACCATGACTTCATCGTCCTGCAGCGCTTTGATCTCGCGCTCGCCCGGCTTCGGGACCCGGATGGGATCGAATCCGTCGGTGATGTTGTTCTCGATCAGGCCGTCGCGGTACAGCTGCTTGAAGAGCACCGAGACGGAGGATTTCTTTCGGGCCAGCGTCTTGTTGTTGTTTTCGTAGATCACGATGCTGCCGCCCTCTTCTACCGTATATTTGCGGCAGTAGTCGATGAAGAGGTTGATGTCGGATGCCCGGATATTGCGGATCTCCTCGAGTTTGACGTCCTTCGGATCATCCGCTTCCGTGAGTGTCGTTTCGTTGACCAGATAGCGGAAGAAAAACAGGATGTCGTTCAGATAGGCTTGCCGGGTCATCGGCAGGACATTCCCCTTGAGGTAAACGAAATAGGAGCGCAGGAATCTCGGGAGCATTGCCTCGATTTCTTCACACCGGAGATAGATCGCGTTCTCCTTCTCCACGACGTTGTCGGGACGGCTGCTCTTGTTGTGCGAACGGTATTCTTTTTTGTCGACCGTCGTCCGTCCCATCCGTTACTCCTGTTCTGCCGAGAGGATCTCGTCGATCACGGAACCGACGGTCCTCCCCTGCTCGATGTCGATCCACCGGATCATCCCGTCGTAGCGCTTCAGCCAGGTCAGCTGGCGCTTGGCGTACCGCCGGGTGTTCTTCATGATCTCGTAGATCGTCTCCTTGAGCGGCATCTCACCATCCAGATACGCGAGGACCTCCTTGTAGCCGATCGCTTTCATGGACGGGGTGTCCTTATTGAGCCCGCGCGCCTTGAGCGCCTTGACCTCGTCGATCAGGCCCATCTTGATGAGCGTGATCACGCGCTTGTTGATCCTTTCGTAGAGGCGCTCGCGTTCCATGTTCAGCCCGAAGAACCGGAAGTCGTACTTCGTGTTCGGCCTGCAGTTGTCGAGGTCCCGCACGTTCGTACCTGTCTCGAAAGCCTCGATCGCCCGGACGACTTTGCGCGTGTTGTTCGGATGGATCCGCTCCGCCGCGTCCGGATCGATGGCGGAAAGGTATTCGTACATGTAGGTCGCTCCCAGTTTTTCGGCCATCGCCTCGAGCTCCCGCCTGCGCGCGCCGTCGTCCTCCGGCACCGCGGCGAAGTCCATCTCGTAGAGGATGGAATGGAGATAGAGCCCCGTACCGCCCGTCACGATCGGGGTCTTGCCCCTGCTGAGGATCTCATCGATCGTCTGAAGCGCGAGCTTCTGGTACTCCGCAGCGGTCAGATTGTATTCCGGCTCCGCGATGCTGTAGAGATGGTGCGGAAGCGCGTTCATCTCCTTCGCTGCCGGCTTGGCGCTGCCGATATCCATGTATTTGTAGAGCTGGATCGAATCGCAGTTGACGATTTCGCCGCCCAAACGCTTAGCGAGGTAAAACGCGATGGTGCTCTTGCCGACGGCGGTCGGTCCCGCGATGATGTATACGGTATTGTTATTACTTGCCATGATTTCTCCTGATATTGAAAGTTGAAAGCGGTCATCTGCGGCGGAACGCCCGTTCGATCTCGTACTTCGTGATACGGATGAACGTCGGACGTCCGTGCGGGCAGCTGAACGGGTTGACACACTTTGAAAGCTGATCGAGCAGATCCGCGATCTCCCCTTCTGACAGCTCGTCATTGCCTTTGATCGCGGCTTTGCACGAGCGCATGATCAGCTTGTCGGCGACGGTCCGGTTGCGGATCTCCGGCAGATCATCCGATTCGACCAGCCTGCGGGCGAAGACCTCCGCTTCTCCGCGGTCCATATAGGACGGGATCCCGGTGATCCGGAAGGTGTTCAGACCGAAATCATCGATTTCGTAGCCGAGACGCCTTAAGACCTGCAGCCAGTCGCGGTCGGAATGATAGACATCGCCGGAGACGTTCAGCAGGATCGGCACCAGCATCTGCTGCGCCGTGTGGTCGCCGCGTTCGTACTGGGTGAGGAGCTTCTCGTACAGGATGCGTTCGTGCGCGGCGTGCTGGTCGAGCACGTAGAGCGTATCCCCCGCCTGCGTGATGATGTAGGTCCGGAAGACATACCCCTTGACGGTCAGGTCTTCAAACCGGAAAAGCCGCGTGCCCGGCGGCGCGATCCGGATCGGCGCAAACAGGCTCGTCCCCTCCGCGGCATCCGCAGCAGCTGCGACCGCGTGAACCGCTTCGGTCGTCTTCTCCTGCCCCGATGCCGTGTACGGCTCCGGCCGCTCAGCGGCCTGCCCGGCCGCCTTTTCACTATCATACAATAACTGTGTGTAGGAATTGTGAGAGTCAGGCTCCGCATGCGAAGGAGTTTCCTGCGGCCCGTGCTGCAGGAATTCCCGGATGCCCAGCTGCTCGGTCTTTTCGGCCGGCACGCGGGGGCTCTCTTCTTCGGAAGTCCCGGCAGTCTGCGACGGGACGGACTGCTCGGTCGCCATGACCGTCCGGACGGCGGTGCTGATCTCCTCGACGATCTCCTTCGCGTCCAGGAATTTGATCTCGAGCTTGCCCGGATGGATGTTGACATCGATGCGCTCCGGATCGACCGTCAGGAAGAGGATCGCGACGGGATATCCGGAAAACAGACGGTCGCCGTACCCCTTGCGGAGTCCTTTTTCGATCACGTCGCTCCGAACGATCCTGCCGTTGACGAAAAAGAGCTGGCCGCTCCGGTTGCTTCGGGTCGTGCCCGGATCGGAGATATAGCCGCGCACGCACCCGTACGAGATCCCGATCAGCTCCTGATGCTCCGGATCCGGGTAGACGGAACGGATGGCCTGCAGCGTATCCCCGTCTCCCGCCGTCGTCAGGATCGTCTGGCCGTTGTTGATCAGCCGGAACGCGATGCTGCTGTAGTAGATGGCGAGACGCTGGACCAGATCGATGATCGCGGAGGCTTCCGCTGCGTCGCTCCGCATGAACTTGCGCCGCGCGGGCGTGTTATAAAAGACATCTTCCACGATCATCGTGGTGCCCTTGTTGGTCCCCGCGGGTTCTTTCGCGACGCGCCTGCCGCCGTGCAGCTCAAGCCGCGTCCCGGCCGCCGCGTCCGCCGTCCTCGTGTAGAGGGTCAGCCTGGAGATGGCCGCGATGCTCGGCAGCGCTTCTCCGCGGAAGCCCAGCGTCGCGAGGTGATCCAGATCTTCCAGCACCCGGATCTTGCCGG
>CAYLSR010000219.1:0-3717 GCA_964385855.1 uncultured Mogibacterium sp. | reverse complement strand
GATCCCGAGCGTCCGCACGCCCTTCTCCTTCGCGATCCGCAGGGCCGCCAGGCTGTCCGCGGTCTCGCCGGACTGCGAGATGATGATGACCAAGTCATCCGGCTTCAGCATGAGCTTCCGGTACCGGAACTCCGATGCCAGCTCCACGCGCACCGGGATCTCCGCCAGATCTTCCAGGATGTACTGCGACATGACACCCACGTGCCAGGCCGACCCGCAGGCCGTGATGTAGATCTGGGAGACGCCCTTCAGGATCTCTTCCTTCAACCCGGCGCCGCTCAGGTCGATCCGGTCGCCCTTGATCAGGCTGTTCAGCGTATCGCGGACCGCAGCCGGTTGCTCGTGGATCTCCTTGATCATGAAATGTTCGTAGCCGCCCTTCTCCGCCGCCTCGGCATCCCACGTGATGGTGACCGGATCGATGGTGATCTCATCGCCGTTCAGGTCGAAGAAGTGCACCTCGCCCGGCAGGATTCTCGCCGCCTGCAGGTTGCCGATGTAGTAGACCGTCCGGGTGTAGTTCAGGATCGCCGGGACGTCGGACGCGATGTAGCTCTCCCCATCGGCGACGCCGATGATCATCGGGCAGTCCCGCCGCGCGGTGTAGATCTCGCCCGGGTAATCCTTGAACATCAGCGCGAACGCGTAACTCCCGCGGACGCGGACCATCATGCGGTTGATTGCGTCGATTGGCCCGATCTTGTATTTTTTGTAGTAGTAATCGACCAGCTTGATCGCCGCCTCTGTGTCGGTATCGCTGTAAAACTGATAGCCGTGCCGCAGCAGCTTTTCCTTGATCTCCTCGTAGTTTTCGATGATCCCGTTGTGGACGCCGACCACCTCGGATTCGACCGCCCCGGACGCGGTCCGCTCCGCGTTGCCGCTGACGTGCGGATGCGCGTTGCGCTCCGTTGGCTCCCCGTGGGTCGCCCAGCAGGTGTGCCCGATGCCGCAGCAGCCGGCCAGCGCCGCGCCGTTGTCGGTCTTCTCCGCGAGGTTTCGGAGCTTGCCGGTCGACTTCACGACCTCCGCGAGCTTGTCCCCGTCCCGCACGGCCAGCCCGGCCGAATCATATCCCCTGTACTCCAGCTTTGCGAGCCCGTTCAGCAGCACAGGCGCCGCCTGCCGGTATCCGTTAAATCCTACGATCCCACACATACTCTAATCCTTTCACATGCTGATATCTGATGCAATAGCCCTTTCGCTTTGTATTTTACCACAATCTGCTTTATTCATTCACACCTGCATGATATTTCTTTTCGATTTTTCAAAGGTCTTTTCTCGAGAGCCGCTGTTCAAATCTGCCTTTGGACATATCTGAAGGAATCGAGGTAGGATATCTCCCATCAAAGCAGGCTGAACAATAGGTTCGACTTCCGATCAGTTCCTCCAGCCTCTCGACCGGAAGATATCCAAGTGAATCAGCGCCTATGATATTGGCAATCTCATCAGCCGTGTATTTGCATGCGATCAGATTCTCTCTCGAATCGATGTCCGTCCCGTAATAACAGGGGAACAGGAATGGCGGTGCTGAGCTCCGCATGTGCACTTCCTTCGCACCTGCAGCGCGAAGCAGATGTACGATGCACTTGCTTGTTGTTCCGCGTACAATCGAATCATCGATCAGAAGGACTCTTTTCCCCTGCACGACATCTTCCAAAGCAGACAATTTGATCCGCACCTGATCCATTCTCCCATCCGGTGCAATAAATGTCCTGCCAATGTATTTGTTCTTTATAAGCCCGATCCCATAAGGGATCCCGGATTCCTCGCTGTACCCGAGGGCTGCATCCAACCCGGAATCCGGCACTCCGATCACGATATCCGCAGACTCCGGATGTTCGCGTGCCAGGATCCTTCCGGCACGAACACGCGCAGAATGGACCGAGACCCCGTCGATCACCGAATCCGGCCGGGCGAAATAGATGTACTCGAAAATGCAGGTTTTCTTCTCCTTCCTGCCGCAGTGCTCCCTGCGCGAGAAAATTCCTTCTTTGCTGAACACCAGGATCTCCCCCGGTTCAATATCCCGAAGGAATGTTCCGCCGACAGCGCTGATTGCACAGCTCTCGGAGGCAACGACATACGTCCCGTCCTGCATTTTGCCGAAGCACAGCGGACGGAATCCGTCCGGATCTCTAGCGCAGATCAGCTTTTGCGGAGACATCAGGACAAGCGAATAGGCGCCCTCCAGCGAATTCATCGCCCGACTCAGTGCTTCTTCGATTGACAGTGCAGTGAGCCGCTCCCGTGTCACGATGTAAGCGATGATTTCCGTATCGCTGGTCGAATGAAAGATCGCGCCGGTCTGTTCCAGCTTTTCCCGAAGCAGGGCAGCATTGGAAATATTCCCGTTGTGTGCAAGCGCCATTCGACCTTTATGATGGTTGACCAATATGGGCTGGCAATTGTTCCTGTTTGTTGCTCCTGTCGTACCGTACCGAGTGTGTGCAACGGCCAGGGTGCCTTCCGGATACCGGCTCAGCTCTTCAGAAGTAAAAACTTCTCCCACGAGCCCGAGATCCTTGTGGGTAAAAAACAACCCATCATCGTTCACAACGATCCCGCAGCTCTCCTGCCCTCTGTGCTGAAGCGCATAGAGTCCGTAATAAGCAAGTCTCGCTAAATCAATCGGTTTCTCACTGAACAGACCGAAGACACCGCATTCTTCATGGATGTTCATTGTACGCTCTCCTCCGTTTTTCGGATCGACGCCCCGATGAACCCCAGGAACAGCGGGTGCGGCTTGTTCGGCCGGCTCCGGAATTCCGGGTGGAACTGGACGCCGACGTAAAACTCCCGGTCCGGCAGCTCCACGGTCTCGACCAGACGCCTGTCCGGAGACAGCCCGCTCAGGATCAGGCCGCTCTGCGTGAGCAGCGTCCGATACTCGTTGTTGAACTCATACCGGTGCCTGTGACGCTCCCGGATCATCAGGCTGTCATAGCACCGCTCCATCGTCGTGCCCGGCGCGATCACGCACGGATACGAGCCGAGCCGCAGCGTTCCGCCCTTGTCGATCTCATCGCTCTGCCCCAGCATAAAATCGATGACTTTGTACCGACACTGCTCGTCGAACTCCCCGGAATTCGCATCCGCGAGCCCCGCTACGTGCCGCGCAAACTCGATCACGGCGATCTGCATGCCGAGGCAGATGCCGAAGTACGGGAGGCCCTGGCTCCGCGCGTAGTGCGCCGCCGCGATCATCCCCTCGATCCCGCGGCTCCCGAAGCCGCCAGGCACCAGGATCCCGTCGAGTCCGCCGAGCAGCTCCGGCGCGGTCTCCGCCGTGACGGTCTCGGAATCGATCCACCGGATGTCCACGTGGACGTTGTGGTGATAGCCGGCATGCCGGAGCGCCTCCGCGACGGACAGGTACGCATCGTGCAGCCCGGTGTATTTGCCGACCAGACCGATCTTCACCGACCCTTCGCGCGTCCGGATGCGATGCACCATCTCCTCCCAATCCGTCAGGTCCGGCTCCGGAGCCTCCAGCCCCAGCTCCCGTCAGACGATCCCGGAGAAGCCGGATTCCTCGAGCATGAGGGGCGCCTCGTAGAGATTCGGAAGCGTCCGGTTCTCGATGACGCAGTCCGGCTTGACGTTGCAGAACATCGCGATCTTCCGGAAGATCTCTTCCTCGAGCGGTTCACCGCATCTCAGGACAATGATGTCCGGGTGGATCCCCATCCCCTGCAGTTCCTTGACCGAGTGCTG
>CAYLSR010000218.1:0-3718 GCA_964385855.1 uncultured Mogibacterium sp. | reverse complement strand
CGTGCCGCAGAACGCGAAGGTGATATCCCGCTCCCGACAGGCATCCGACAGGGCCGCCACTTCAGCATTTTATATTTGTCAAATGCCTTTTCCGGGCGGTATAATGAAGTATATTTCAGATCGTCAATCTCGCCTGCTGGGCAAAACCGGCGGAAGGGAGGTGCCATGCTCAAATACATGAAGAAATACTGGGTCTTCGCGGTGATGGCCGCGGGGTTCATGATCGCGGAGGTCTACATCGACATGGTGCAGCCGAAGCTGATGGCGCAGATCGTCGACGATGGCATCCTGGGCCTGAACGGGGACGGGACGCCGGACATCCCGCTGATCGGGGCGGTCGGCATCAAGATGCTCCTGATCGTGCTGCTCGGCGGGGTCTGCGGGATGCTGTCCGGCATCACGGCGAACCTGTGCAGCCAGAACTACGGCAATACGATCCGCAAGCTCTGTTTTGACCGCATCATGCACATGTCGTTCTCGCAGACGGACGGCTTCACGACGGGGTCGCTGATCACGCGGATCACCAACGACGTGACGCAGCTCGAGCGGCTCGTGCAGCAGCTGGTGCGCGGGTTCATCCGGTGCCTCATGTTCATGGTGGTCGGTACGATGACGCTGATGTCTTTGAACCAGCACTTCCTCGTGATCGTGGCGTGCGCGTTCCCGCTGGTCCTTCTGGATATCATCTTCGTGCTTTGGAAGACCAACCCGCTCTTCGGGATCCTCCAGAGCCGGATCGACAACATGAACACGGTGATCCAGGAGAACGTGAACGGCGCCCGCGTGGTCAAGGCGTTCATCCAGGAGAAGCGCGAGCAAAGGCGGTTTGACCGGGCCAACGAGGACCTCGTCGAGACGCAGCTCCGCGTCCTCATCCTGATGTCCTGGCTGCGGCCGATCATGAATATCATCCTCAACCTCGCGACGGTGGCGCTCATCTGGGTCGGCGCGATCCAGGTGGAGAGCGGCGGGATGCAGCCGGGCGAGGTCATGGCAGCGGTCACGTACATCTCGCAGATCCTGAACGGCATGATGATGCTCGCGATGATCTTCCAGACGATGTCGCGCGGCATGGCTTCCGGCAGGCGCCTCAGCGAGGTCATCCACACGGAGCCGGAGATCGTGGACGGCGAGTACCGGGTCCCGGGGTATGCAGACGAAGAGAAGCCGGCGAAGACCGGCAGGACCGGTGTGTCGGTGGAGTTCCGCGACGTGACGTTCTACTATCCGAACGGCACGGAGACCGAAGTGCTCAACGACATCGACCTGACGATCCCGGCGGGCGAGACGCTCGCCATCGTCGGCGCGACCGGCTGCGGCAAGACGACGCTGGTCAACCTGATCGCGCGGTTTTACGATGTCACCGCCGGCTCGGTGCTGGTGGACGGCGTCGATGTGCGGGAGTATAACCTCCATGATCTGCGCGACATGGTGGCTTTTGTCACGCAGAAGAATGAGCTCTTCAGCACCACCATCCGGCAGAACATCGAGCTCGGCAAGCCGGGCGCTTCCGAGGAGGAGATCGTCCTCGCGGCACAGACCGCGCAGGCGGAGGAGTTCATCCTGCAGCAGCCGGACGGTTACGATACGCCGGTCGCGGAGGGCGGCATGAGCCTGTCCGGCGGCCAGAAGCAGCGCGTGGCGATCGCCAGAGCGCTTTTGAAAGAGGCGAAGGTCCTCATACTGGATGATTCCACGAGCGCGCTCGACCTCCGGACGGAGGCGGCGCTCTATCGCGCGCTGGACGCGAACTATCCGGGGCTGACCAAGATCGTCATCGCGCAGCGCATCACCACCGCGCAGCGGGCGGACCGCATCGCGGTCCTCGACAACGGTCAGATCGAAGCCTGCGGGACGCACGAAGAGCTGCTCGCATCTTCTGAGATCTACCGGGCGATCTGCGATTCGCAGATGAAGCAGGAAGGAGGTGCCGCATGAGTGCTTCCTCTCAGACGAAACAGACGGTGCAGCAGGGCTTCGGCAGAGGCCGCCGCGCGCCGGGCGCGCCGGTCGAGAAGCCGAAGGACGGCAAGAAGACCCTGCGCCGGCTCCTCACGTACTTCCATGCGGAACAGAAGACCGTGATTTTGATGTTCTTCATCGTCACGGCCATGGTCGTCCTGCAGGTGTGGGCGCCGAGCCTGCTTTCGCGCGCGATCGACGCGATCACGCAGCACGAGTTCGGGCGGCTGCCGCAGATCCTCGTGACGATGCTCGTTGTCTACCTCGTGAGCAACGGGATCCGGCTCGCGCAGGAATACACCAGTGCGCATCTGAGCCAGCGGATCGTGCGGCGCATGCGCTCGCAGCTGTTTGACAAGACGATCCACCTGAAGGTCTCCTACCTGGACAATCATTCTCACGGCGACCTGATCAGCCGGATGACCAACGACGCGGAGAATATCTCCAACGTCATCTCGTCCTCGCTGAGCTCGCTGTTTTCGGGCGTGCTGACGCTCATCGGCACCATCAGCGTCATGCTGTGGTACAGCGTCCGCCTGACGCTGGTCTCGTGCTCGGTCATCATCTTCTCGGTGCTCTTCACGCAGATCCTGAGCAAGGTGATCCGCAGGTTCTACGTCCGGCGGCAGCAGCTGCTCGGCTCGATCAACGGGATCGTGGAGGAGAAGGTCTCCAACTACAAGACGGTCACCGCCTTCAACCAGCAGGAGCAGGTCATCTCCGAGTTCAACGCGACCTCGGACGAGCTGACCCGCGTCGGGATCACGGCGGAAGCCGTCTCGAGCTCGCTCGGCCCGATCATGGGGATGCTCAACAACCTCTCGTTCGTCGTGGTCTCCGTGTACGGCGCGCACCTGGTCCTCTCGGGGGACATTACGGTCGGCGTGATCTCGGCGTTTATCGTCTATTCAAAGCAGTTCTCGCGGCCGATCAACGAGCTCTCGCAGCTCTACGGGCAGATCCAGACCGCGATGGCGGGCGCGGAGCGCATCTTCGAGATCTTCGACGCGGAACCGGAAAACCCGGGCGGCAATGTCCACAAGCGCACGACCGCCGGCACCATCGAGTTCAAACACGTTCATTTCTCCTACGTGCCGGGCAAGGAGATCATCCACGACTTCAACCTCAAGGTGGAAGCGGGCAAAAAAATAGCGCTGGTCGGCTCGACCGGCTCCGGCAAGACGACCATCATCAATCTGCTGATGCGGTTCTACGACCTCGACAGCGGCGAGATCCTGCTGGACGGCGTCAACATCAAGGACATCTCGCTCGCGGATCTCCGCGACCTGATCGGGATCGTCCTGCAGGACACGGTGCTCTTCACCGATACGCTCAAGGCCAACATCACGTACGCGCGGCCGTACGCTTCCCGGGTCGAATTGGTGCGAGCTGCGGAATTCAGCACGGTCCACCAGTTCGTCTCGACGCTGCCGGACCGCTACGACACGATGCTGACGGATTCGGGCGGCAACCTCTCGGAGGGCCAGCGCCAGCTCGTCGCGATCGCGCGCGCGTTCCTGTCGTATCCGTATATCCTCATCCTCGATGAGGCGACGTCCAACATCGATACACGGACGGAGAAGGACATCCAGAACGCCATGTTCAAGCTCATGCAGGGCCGCACCAGCCTGGTCATCGCGCACCGGCTGTCGACGATCCGCGACGCCGACCAGATCATCGTCATGGATCACGGCCACATCGTCGAGCAGGGCACGCACGAGGAGCTGCTCGCCGCGGGCGGGTCGTATCAGGCGTA
>CAYLSR010000217.1:0-3727 GCA_964385855.1 uncultured Mogibacterium sp. | reverse complement strand
GTCTTGTCATTTTCGGTGTTCGTGAGACGGGTACAGGCCCCTTCGGGTCCAGTCCCCGATTTCGTTTTAATCGTTAATCAAAGTATATGCAAAAATTAAAAAAAGAAAACCGCCAATATTGGCGGTTGACAAATGTGAAATTTTGTGGTAATAGCGCACCGGGCCAGTTCGTCTGCTCCGCAAGGTTCGAGCGCACTTTCCGCAGGCGACGCAGTTGTCCCGGTTGACCTTCGCGACGCCGTCCACGATCCCGATGGCATTGAAATCACACGCCGCGACACAGTCTCCGAGGCCCATGCAGCCGAAGGAACATTTTCCGGAACCGCTGTAGAACGTCTTCGCGCCCTTGCAGGACTGCATGCCCTGCCACTCCGCGATCTTGCCGGTCGCTTCGCAGTTGCCGTTGCACATGACCTGAGCAACCTGCTTGTCGCCGCTGCCGGCGTTTCTGCCGAGGATCTCGGCGATCTTTGCCGCGCAGGACGCGCCGCCGACCGGGCAGCCGCTGCACGGGACATTCTCATCATTGACGACATTCGCGGCGAAGTCATCACAACCCGCGAATCCGCATCCGCCGCAGTTCGCGCCCGGCAGGACCTCGCGGACCTGAGCGACCCGCTCGTCGACCGGTACGTAGAACACCTTGGAAGCCACGGTCAGAAGGATCGAAGCGACAAGGCCGGCTGCAACGACCACGATGATCGGTATCATTACTCCACTCATATCGCACCCTCCTTACTGGAACAATCCGGAGAAGCCCATGAATGAGAGAGACAGGATCGTCGCGCTGACAAGGATCATCGGAACACCCTTGAAAGCAGCCGGGACACCGCTGTCGTCCCACATCTTCTCTTCACGGACACCCGCGAAGAGGATCATCGCGACAGCATAGCCGACGCCCGCGCCGAACGCGTAAACGATGGACTCCAGATACGTATAGTTATAGTTGATCGCGTTGATCGTCGCACCGAGGATCGCGCAGTTGGTGGTGATGAGCGGCAGGTAGATACCGAGCGCTCTCTGCAAAGCCGGCATGAATTTCTTCATGAACATCTCTACGAACTGCACCAGGGATGCGATGACCAGGATGAAGATCACGGTCTGCATGTAACCGATGTCGAACCGGTTCAGAATCTGCTGGATCGGCCAGGTGACCAGTTCAGCGAGGACCATGACGAAGATAACCGCTCCGCTCATGCCGACGGCAGAATCCATCTTATTGGATACGCCGAGGAAGGAGCAGACGCCGAGGAACTGGCTGAGCAGGAAGTTGTTCACCAGCACGATCGCCATGAAAATCAGGATAAGATTCACCATTACGCCTCCGCTCCTTTCTGAATGAGTTTCGCCTCTGCGGCTTCATCCTTGGCCTCCGCGAGGTTGCAGGAGTTGTACATCGGGCAGCTGCCGCAGCTGAAGTTCTGAACTTTGAGTGCCTTGCCCTTGGTCACGATGTTGAGAAGCGCGATCAGGATGCCGTAGACGAAGAATCCGCCAGGTGCCAGGTTGAAGAACCCGATCGGCGTGAACCAGGAACCGAAAACGGCGAATCCCAGCAGGGTACCGTTTCCGAGCAGCTCACGGATCGTGCCCATCAGCGCGAGCGACAGAGTGAATCCGAGGCCCATCCCGATGCCGTCGAGCGTGGAATCGAGCACGGTATTCTTGTTTGCGAACGCCTCCGCTCTCCCGAGGATGATGCAGTTTACTACGATCAGCGGGATGAAGAGACCGAGGGACTTATTGAGTGCCGGCGCGTACGCCTGCAGCAGGAACTGCACGACCGTAACGAATCCGGCGATGACGACGATGTAGCAAGGGATCCTGACCTTGTCTGGGATGATCTTGCGCAGCAGCGAGATCACGATGTTGGAACAGATCAGTACCGCCGTCGCGGAGAGGCCCATGCCGACGCCGTTTGCCAGCGAGGAAGAAGTCGCCAGCGCCGGGCAGGTACCGATCAGCAGAACGAGTACCGGGTTCTCCTTGATGATGCCGTTTGTTAAGATGGAAAGCTTACTTGTCTTAGCCATTAGTTCGCACCTCCCATACTCTTATACTGTTCCATGGCAGCGTAGACCGCCTTGTGGATCGCGCCGGAGGAAACCGATGCGCCCGTCACATGGGTGATCACCGAATCCTTCTTGACCTCCGGGCTGGTCAGCTCCGCGACTCCGCTGTACTGACCGAGATGCTGCGGCGTCTGAGCCTTGGTACCGACACCCGGGGTGTCCGCGTGCTCCGTGATCTTGACGTTCGTGATCGCGCCGTTCGCGTCGATCCCGACCATCGCGGTCAGCAGCCCGCCGTAGGAGCTGGACTTCACCGTGACGACCATTCCGCTTCCGTTGGTGGCGGTGTAAACATCCGAAACATAGACTTTGTTTTCTTCCAGGACGAAGAGATCACCGGTGTACTGCTCGAAACCGCTCTGGGCCTCCGGCAGCAGCTCGTTTCTCGCTTCGTTCGCTTCTTTCTCGGTATTCGCATCGATGATCGGTTTGGTCACACCGTAGGTCGCCGCAAGAGCGAAGGTGACGACAAAACAGATGACGACGAGTACGAGGATCGGCTTCAGGAAGTCATTCCATGCACTGCTCTTGTTTTCCATTACTTCGCACCTCCTTTGATATAGCTCTTGAAGGTCAGCCGGTTGATCAGCGGTGTGCAGATGTTCATCAGCAGGATCGAGAAGGAAACACCTTCCGGATAGGATCCCCACAGACGGATCATCATCGTGATCACGCCGCAGCCGATGCCGAAGATCAGCTGTCCGACCGGAAGCTTAGGCGTGGTGACGTAGTCGGTCGCCATGAAGATCGCACCGAGCATCACGCCGCCGGCGCAGATGTGGAAGATCGCCATGTGCAGCGAACCGCCGAAGATCAGTCCGAAGACGAAGACGGTGCCGATGAACGCGCACGGGATGATCGGCGAGATCACCTTACGCCAGACGAGGAACACGCCGCCGATCAGGAGCGCCAGCGCGCTGACTTCGCCGGCGGAACCGCCGGTGAATCCGAGGAACATCTCCATGTTGGACGGGAGCTGATCCACGCTGCCCTCCGCGAGGAGCGCGAGCGGGGTCGGGCCCGTCACGGCATCCGCGGTCTGCTGCATTCTCGGCAGCGGCCAGGTGGACATGTTCGCCGCGAAGGAGATGAACAGGAAGATACGCGCGGTGATCGCCGGGTTGACGAAGTTCTTTCCGATGCCTCCGTAGAGCTGCTTGACGACGACGATGGCGACGAAGCAGCCGAGGACGCCCATCCACAGCGGGAAGTCCGCCGGGACGTTAAAGGCGATCAGCAGGCCGGTCACGGCAGCGCTGAGGTCGCCGACGGTCTGTCTCTTTTTCGCCAGTTTGTTGTACAGCCATTCAAAGCCGACACTCGCGATCACGCATACCAGCGAGAGCAGGATGACTCTCGTGCCGAACACGTAAACGCTTGCGATGAAAGCAGGCGCGAGCGCGAGCAGGACGGTACCCATGAGCTTGGTCGTATCATCATCCGACACGATGTGCGGAGCGTTGGATACGATCAGATTGGTATGAAACTTGTTCTTATCCATTACTTACTCGACGCCTCCTTTACTAAACCTTTTGCGAGCTTGTTGGTCAGGCTCAGAGGTCTCCTCGCAGGGCATGTGTACGAGCAGCTGCCGCACTCCATGCACTGCATGACGCGGAAATCGTTCAGCTTCTGAACGTCTTTGCGCTCATATG
>CAYLSR010000216.1:0-3729 GCA_964385855.1 uncultured Mogibacterium sp. | reverse complement strand
GGGAGACCAGTCGAACGAGCCGGCATTGAACCCGTACATCGTCGCGATGTCGAGCTTGGTCGTGACCGGAAACAGGATGTTGGTCGGGTCGCTGGCCCCGGCGATCCACTTCGGGTGTTCGCAGAGTGCCTCCCAGTCGATGTAGGGGAGCATCTCCAGGTTGTAATCGCCGCCGGAGGCGGAGAGGATGGCTTCGACCTCAGGGTCTGCGATCAGGCTGTTGAATTCCTCGCCGCGAACGACGGCGTCTGCAGACCGGATGTCTTCCGTCCGGACGCTCGGTGTTTCAGCAGTGCGAAACCCGTTTGCATGAAGGGTCATGAGCGACAGATCAAAAGAGTCGGTCTTGTGACCGACTCCCGCGCTCGGCGCGCAGATGCCGAGCAGCGAATTTTTTCCGGGAAAGGCCGGATAATACATAAAAAAGCTCCGTTTCCGTTATGATAATATCATAACCAATGTGTAAAACCGCGTTTGTCAAATAACGAATTCTAGCTACAGATAGTGATCCAGAGACGCCAGGATCCCGTCGACGGACCGTTCTTCGACGTGCAGATAGCGGATCGGCTCCTGGATATCCTGCAGGTAATGCGCGTCTGAACTGGACAGGATGTGGCACTTCTGAAGGTACGGGTACTGTTCCCGGAGCTCGGTGATCTTGTCCACCGTCTGGATCTCCGCAGCCGTAAACCGGCTGTCCTCCGGGATCCAGCCGAGGTTCGAAAGCACGCTGGTCGTCGCCTTGTTGATGTGCGCGGGGACCATGAGACCGTCAAACGGCTTCAGAATGTCGTAGATGTCGTCAAAACTGAAGTCGGAGGCGGTGTGCAGGAGCCGCGGTTCCGTCCCGACCAGTTCGTCGTTTTCATCGTAGATGAGCTGGTCACCGAAGAATTCGACTTTGTTTTCGATGTACATGGAGTTCTCTTCGACATACGCGCTGAATTCCAATGCTTTTTCGACCGTATGAAAATAGCAGAGCACGTGGACTTCTTCCATCGTGGTCAGCTCCATGGCCGGTACGAGGATGACGCCGTACTCCTCCGCGATCTTCGCGGCCGCGGGCAGATTCTTGCAGGAATTGTGGTCCGCGATCGCGATCGCGTCCAGCCCGATCAGCGCCGCCATCCCGACGATGTTCGCAGGCGTGCTCTCGTTATCTCCGCAGGGGGAGAGGCAGGAATGTATGTGCATGTCGTAGGTGATTCTCTGCATATCGTTCCTCAGTTGTTCTCCAGCTGCTTGTAGACTTTCAGCGCGGTATCAAAGATGTGATCCGGACTTCGCAGGACCGTGATCCCGGTGGCCTCCGCCTTGGCGAGGAAGTTGTCCTCCACAGCGGTCTTCAGGGCGAGGATGACGCAGGCGGCGTCGGTGAGGGAGGCGACCGCCAGCGTGTTGATGTTGGACATCACGGTGACCCAGGCACAGCCTTCCGGAAGTGTTCCCATCGCAACGGAAAGAAGATCGCAGCAAGCGGGTACGGTGATGTCGCTGTCCCAATGATCGCCTTCATTTAGAACCGTCAGGTTCAGATTCTTCGCTAGTTCGCTTACTTTCATAGTAGTTACTTCCTTTCATTAACTGAGAATTCAGCAGGTTGAGCTGTTTATAGGAATCACGCAGATGATAGATGCAGTCATCGAGCGTCGCTTTGCCCCGGACGATGTCCTCCGCCAGCGTCTTGCAGGTCGGCGCGCCGCAGGCGCCGCAGTCAAAGAGCGGCAGCTTAGCCAGGAGCCGTTCGGAACGCTGCATGTTGAGCATGCTCTCCTGGAAAGTGTTGCCCAGCCGATAGACCGGCACGTACTCGATCTCGTTCTCGATAAAGAAGTTGACTTCCGCCTGAAACTCTTCTTCCCTCGACACGGAGACCGGCAGGTATTTGTTGAGCCGTTTGAGCTTCGAGGTCGCGAGGAACGGGTTTTCGACCGTGAACAGACCGCCTACGCAGCCGCCCGGACAGGCATTCAGTTCGATGAACTTCAGCGTCTGCTGGAATTTCTCATCCTCCAGGTCTTCGAGGATCTGGATCACGTTCTCCAGGCCGTCCGCAGAGAGGATCTCTTCTTCAAAGAGTCCGGCGGCCTCGCCGCCGATGATCCCCCAGCCGACGCCGACACGCCCGGAAATCGTCAGGTCTTCCGCATCCGCATCGACGGATTTCATTGCCGAGAGCAGGAGCGGGTAGATGTCGTTGATTGAAAGCACCCGATCGATCTCCGAATGGTCGACGGAGATCGGCGAATAGACGGCAGTCACCTTGGACGGACAGGGCGAGATGAAGAAAATGCCGATCTCCTCCGGGCGAAGGCCGGACTGCCGCACCGCGACCTGGCGCGCGATCTCTCCGGCGATCTCCACCGGGGCCTTCAGCGGCAACAGATTCGGGATGAGGTTCGGGAAGCGTGTCCGGATGAGTCGCAGCACGGTAGGGCAGGCGGTGCTGATGAGTGGCCAGTCCTCTTCGTGTTCCGCGACGTAGACTCGGGACTTCTCCGAGACGAGTTCCGCCGCGCCGCTGACCTCAAAGACGAGATCAAAGCCCAGCTTGCGCAGGCCCTGCAGCACGATATTGATGTCATAAAGGTTATTGAACTGCGCGTAAAGCGACGGCGCCGGAAGGGCGACCGTGTATTTGTAATTCTGTAATTCGGTGATCGAATCCCGCCGCGCCCCTCTTGCGTGGTGGGAACAGGTGCGGATGCACTCACCGCAGTCGATGCAGTATTCCGGAAGGATGCGGGATTTGCCTTCATGCACCCGGATGGCTTCCGTCTGGCAGACTTTCAGACAGTTGATGCATCCGACGCACTTCTCGTCATCCAGATAGACGGAATGGATCGGTTTAACGGTTTCGGACATAGTGATCGTCTCCTCCTTGTTGTCTGTTTATTACAGGACCCTATCCCGCATCAGGCAGAATAGGGCCAACACCGAAATCTATTCGAAATTGATCGTCATATTCACTGTCGTACCCTGACCGACGACAGAGGAGATCTCCATCTTGTCTGAGTTCTTTTTCATGTTCGGGAGCCCCATTCCGGCGCCGAAGCCGAGCGCCATGATCTGGGCCGGGGCGGTGCTGTAGCCGATCTGCATGGCCTTTTCGATATCCGGGATCCCGGGACCGACATCCTGAAGGCTCAGATCGATGTGATCCGGGTAGATGTCCGCGTAGATCTTGCCGCCGTTCGCATGGATGACCATGTTGATCTCGCCTTCATACATCGCGATGGATACGCGGCGGATGGCTTTCGGGTTTACATTGAGCTGTTTGAGCTTTTTCTTGAGATCGCTGCTGGCTTCGCCGGCGCGTGCGAAATCCTGATCAGCGATGTCATATTCCAGATGGATGCAGTCGTTTTCTCTAGTCATTTTGGGAA
Organism: uncultured Mogibacterium sp.; assembly: GCA_964385855.1. Taxonomy (GTDB): domain Bacteria; phylum Bacillota; class Clostridia; order Peptostreptococcales; family Anaerovoracaceae; genus CAYLSR01. Next base: position 343 of record CAYLSR010000216.1, on the reverse strand, counting down.
GTTCCTTTCAGTCCGTTGGAGTAAAGTATGCCGCAGGTGACATACTTTGAAAGCGGGGAGTGCACGATCGTGATCCCCAGGTTGTTGGCAAGATCGATGAGATTCTGCGCCGGTGCGTTCTTGCCGATAAAGATGATGCATTCGATCCCCATCAGGTCCGCGGTGCGCAATGACTGAGGATTGTTCAGTGCTGTGATCAGGATGGATTTGTCATTGGAGAATGCCAGCACATGACTCATCATGTCCGAAGAAAAGGCGCTGGAGAGTTCAAGCTCCGGATCCGGATCTTCGGTCAGTACGGTCGCGCCCAAAAGGTCGACGATCTCTTTTAAATACATAATAA
>CAYLSR010000215.1:1698-3749 GCA_964385855.1 uncultured Mogibacterium sp. | reverse complement strand
CTTTTTTCTGCTCGTTGTTCATCATTCTTATGACTCCTTTTTAAATCCCGATTTATGATATTGAGGCTCCAAGGTTTCTTGCTTCATCCTCTTTGCCTGCACCAAGCACCGTACCCCAGTCTTTCCAGCCCAAGGCCCCTGTGAATATTCCGTAGAAATCCAGCGCCTGCTTATAATATCCACCTCTGGCTGTCATAAGGAAAGCGGTCTCTTTATACTGCTTTGACATGTCCTCATATCCGAGCTTATTCTGAACAGCATAAAGCCGGTCGATGACGACCTTCAGCTGACCGGTAATCGTTCCCCAATACATAGGAGAAGCGAATACTACAATATCAGCCCATAGATAATCATCATTCACCTGTGCCATATCGTCCTTCTGCACGCAATTACCGCCATTTCTGCTGCAAGCCTCACATGCAAGACATCCGCCTATATTCATTCCCTGAATTTAAAGCTCTTTTACCTCATTTCCGGCAGATTCAGCACCCTCTGTGAATGCTTTTACCAGAGATGCCGTCTTGCCGTTTTTACGAGGAGATCCGTTAAGTATCAGTATCTTTTTCATATATGAACTTCTCCTTATTTAACCATCAAACTCAATGCCTTTGCTCTCCAGCCAGGCATCGAAATCCTTGCCGATGAACTTTTCACCGGAGATTCCCGCCGAAGCAGAGGACGCGAGGAAGGAAATTACCTTGTTCATTACGGTCGGCGGCAGGATCGGCATGTTGTTCTTCTGAAAGAATTCCTTCACACCTTCACCGGCCATGCCCGTATCCGTGAATCCGCCCGGACAGATCACATTGACCATGATGCCCATGTCCTTCAGTTCGTTTGCCATAATGGTGGTCATTGCTTCCGCACCTGCTTTGGAAGGACCGTAGGGCAGCTGTCCCGGTCTGGTCATCGTATTCGTACTTGTGGAAACATACACAAGACTGCCGTGCCCCTGCTTCAGCATGATGGGCACAAAGTATTTTGCGACAGTAAAGTAGCCGATAAAGTTTGTGTCTATGACAGCCTTTACCGTTGATACCGGAATGTCATAGAAAAGATGATCCTTTGGAAGATCCTTCATTCCCGGAGCGTTGCTGCCGATCCCGGCATTGTTGACGACCATATCCAGATGGTCGAAGTTTTCCTCTACCCATTTTGCCGCATCAGCAATGGAGTCCTCACTCATCACGTCCATAGCGATAGCGTGAACATCACCGAAAGCCGAAAGACTCTCTTCTGCGTTATCCAGCTTACTGCCGCCTCTTGCCGTGATGATCACAGTCGCTCCCTGTGAAAGCAGCTGCTTTGCCATCTCAAAGCCCATACCGCTTGATCCACCGGTGATGAGGGCAATGTATCCGTTCAAATTTTCTGCCATGTTGTATTCCTCTATTCTCCGCTCCCTGCCGCCCTTGATGGCAGTGTGAGTGACCCCTTCTTGTGCGCTGTTTCTTTTCTTATAGGTTAGTTCAACATCATAAGCGAGTGCCTCCATGATGTTTATGAAGGTCCTATTCACCCCCGTCTCACCGCTGTTGATAACTCGGCTGACATATGGTGCAGTAGTGCCGATAGTCTCAGCAATACACGCCTGCGTAGTATCTTCCTCTATGCACCTGGTTTTTACATCAAGTTCGATATTATTCTTCAGCATAATGGTTTCTCCGTCATCCAAAGCACCTTATCTTAATCAGATAACTTATTATATATCATAATTTTGAACATTTCTACCATCCGAACAAAAAAACACCCCGCCGTGGCGAGGTGCGCCTGAATCCTTATTCTGTTATGCCTCTACATCGATCTCCAGTCCGGATTTGAACTCAACCGTTATCTTTTCATCGTAAATGGTGATCTTTTCAATCAGCCGTCTAACCAGCGTTTCCGAATACTCTGTGATGGCCTCGGTCTGCTCATCAAGGAAGGATACAAGCTCATTCACTTTATCCCGAAGTCCCTGTCTGGCAGCTGCATCCGCTAAGATAGCCTGCCGCTCTTCCCGGAGCGAGATGATCGAATCCCCGATTTCATCTATCTTCTTCTGGTCATTG
>CAYLSR010000215.1:0-1629 GCA_964385855.1 uncultured Mogibacterium sp. | reverse complement strand
ACTTCGGCAAGCTGCCCTTCTGTATCGCCCTCGATCACAGTTCTGATGTTTTCCTTCAATGCCGGGAGAACAATATCCTTTCTCGCCCAGGCATCATTTATAGCCGTGACTACCGCAGCCTGCAGATCTTCTTCCCGGATCGTCCTTGCCGGACAGTCGATGCCGCTGCTTTTCTTCAGCACCCGGCTGACGCACCTCCAGACCGTGGACTTACAGCCCCGGTTATTCCACTTGATCCTCCGGTAGATGTCACCGCAGTGTCCGCAAACCACAAGGATCGATAATGCGTACCGGGAACTGTAAATGCGCCTTTTTCCGTCTGTCAGGATATTTGCCCTTCGGACAATCTCGGCCTGCACCCGCAGGAATACATCTTTGTCAATAATCGCTTCGTGGCTGCCTTCGACATAATATTTCGGTGCGATTCCGTTATTGGCTACCCGCTTCTTATCGAGCGTGTTGACCGTGTAAGTCTTCTGCAGGAGTGCATCGCCGATGTACTTCTCATTGGTCAGGATCTGTTTAATGTTGCTCTCGTACCATTTTGCATTTCCCGCGCCGTTCAGAATGCCGTCTTTCTCAAGCCCCTTTTTGATCTGGAGGAAACTCGCCCCGTCCATGTACTCGGCATAAATGCGTCTTACGATTTCCGCTTCTTCCGGAACAATGACCAGCTTGCCGTCATCATCCTTTGTGTACCTGAGGAATCGGTTATGATTGACCCGCACCTTACCTGCCTGATTCCGAAACTGAATGCCAAGCCGGACGTTTGCTGACAAGGATTCCGATTCCTGCTGCGCCAGTGCGGCCATGATGGTCATAAGGACTTCACCTTTGGCATCCAGGGTGTTTATGTTTTCCTTCTCGAAGAAAACGGCTATGTTCATTCCCTTCAGTTCTCTGGTGTATTTCAGGCAGTCCACCGTATTCCGGGAGAATCGGCTGATGGATTTGGTAAGAATCATATCGATCTTCCCGGCCCGGCAGTCAGCGATCATGCGGTTAAAGGCTTCGCGCTTGGCAGTATTCGTTGCGCTGATACCGTCATCCGCATATACCTCGACCAGTTCCCATTCTGGATTGCTGCTGATGTAGGTCGTGTAATGTTCTACCTGCACTTCGTAGCTGGATTCCTGTTCTTCAAATTCCGTGGATACACGGCAGTATGCCGCCACCCTGGTCTTCTGCGCCGCTTCGGTTTTCTTCTGCGTCCCGATGGTGCGCTTCGGAGGAATGACCGTAACGTTCTGTGCCATTGCCATTACCGGATCACCTCATTTCTGATCAGGCTGTATGCGAACTCCGTCTGCTGAACCGGATCCATATATTTTCTCGGTATTTCCGGCAAGGAAAAGCCCACAAAGTACGTTGCCCTCGGACGCGCTTTTCCTTTCGGTCTGTCCCGCCCCAGTGCCTTCTCGCGGCGCAGGCGTTCCTCTTCAGCGGCATCGAAGGTTTCCTGATCGATAATGGCCGGATAGCTTTCGCTCCCCAGATATTTTTTTTTCTGGAGGATGTGCTTGACGCCGCTGTGTTTCATCGGAAGTCCTACCGCCTTTGATGGCATCGTGGGTGCCTTGTGGCAAGTTCCTATACCTTTTTCTCAATCATCTCTTTACAAATAACGTG
>CAYLSR010000214.1:0-3770 GCA_964385855.1 uncultured Mogibacterium sp. | reverse complement strand
GTACGGCAGCGGCATGCTGCTCTGCCTCGCGGCCGGCGCGCTGATCTTCACGCACACATGGCTGGCGTATGACGTCGGCGAGGAGGTGCTGGCGCGGGACCGGAAGCCGGAGACCGTGACGGGCGTGGTGTGCTCCGGCAGCACCCGGGAAGATCATCAGCAGTATGTGTTGCTCTGTGACCTGCCTTCCGGACGGAAAAAAGTCCTCTGCAATGATTACCGTGAAAGCGCGGAACTGCCGGAGCCCGGCGATGTCCTGACCGTCCGGGGGGAGCTGCGGCTGCCGTCAGAGCGGCGCAATCCGGGCTGTTTCGATTACCGGCGGTATCTGAAGTCAAAAGGCATCCTGTATACGCTGTCGGTCAAAAACTGCGGAAGGAAAGAACCGGACAGCCGGCCCGTATATGTCGTCCTCCGGGCGCTCGGCAGAAAGCGGCAGGACTTTATCAGCCTGTTTGATCCGGGGGACACCGGCGGCCTCATCCGCGGAGCGGTGTTCGGAGACCGCACCGGGCTGAGCGAGGATGTCTACCGCGAATTCAAAGGGAACGGGACCGCCCATATCCTGGCGGTCAGCGGCCTGCACGTCGGGTTTCTTCTGTCCGTGCTGCAGCGCCTGACGAAGGGGCACAGAGCCACAGCCGCGATCCTCCTGATGACGCTGACGCTGATCGGCTACGGATTTCTCACCGCGTGGAATGTCCCGACGGTGCGCGCGGTGATGATCGCACTCATGGCGCTGTACAGCAGGCCGGCGGGGAGGCGTTTTGACATGACCTCCGCGGTCGCGGCTTCGGCGATGATTCAGCTGGGGATCCAGCCGTATCAGCTGTTTCAGGCCGGCTTCCTGCTTTCCTATCTCGCGATCGCGGGGCTTGCGTTTCTGTCGGAACCACTCTCTCACTTCATCGGCAGGACATTGGCAGGCCTCCTCTCGCTGCAGATCGCGATCATCCCGTATATGATCGAAAGCTTCAACCACTGGAATCCCTGCAGTCTGCTGATCAACATCCCGGTCGTCTTCCTCGCTTCGGTGATGATCCCGGCCGCGGTGATCGGCTTTGCCGTTTTTCTGATCGCCGGCGGTCTTCCGCTCTGGGTGACCGGGTGGATCTCCGAGATGTTTGAGTGGGAGATCCGCCTCAACCATCTCCTGTACGGACAGGGTGATCTGGATCACCTCGTCCTTTCGCCCGATGCCGGAGTCGTCATCGCGCTTTTGGCAGCGGTGTTCTTTTTGAGCTCGGAGACCGTCCGGATCCTGCTCCTCCGCAGAAGTTTCCGGACTGCTGCCGGGGTGTTTCTCATGCTGATGCTTCCGGTCATGGTTTACGGCAGCTTTTTCCGGAATGAATTCCGGGATGACGAGATCGTGTTTGTGGTTGTGGGGCAGGGGGACTGCACCCACATCCGCGCCGGCAGCCTCGATGTACTGATCGACGGTGGCGGCAGCACGTTTTACAACGTCGGCGAGCAGGTCCTCCTGCCGTACTTGCTCAAAAACGGGGCGCCGGATGTAGACCTTGCCTGCGTGACGCATCTGCATACAGACCATTACCTCGGGATCTGCCAATTGGCGGAGGAATATCCAGTCGGTGCGGTGGGGATCCCGTCCGAATACAGAAGATCGGTCCGGGACCTTCAGAAGGGCGCCGGGACCAAAGACGCGAAACCCGGTTCCGGTCTCCTGATGCTCCCCGATGAGATCCGGTTCATCGAACCCGGAGAGCGGATCACACTCACCGAGGATGTCTATATCAAACCGATCTGGCCCGTCGCGGGGCGGGATCGCGAGATTTCGGCAGACGATCCGAACGAGAACAACATGGTCTATATGATCCACTATAAGGGGGTCCGCATCATGGTGACAGGAGATCTTCTGGAAGCAGACGAGCTGGAGATGCTGGACTATTACGCGGGCACAGATACTCTGAAATGCGACGTACTCAAAGTCGCGCATCACGGGAGCAAGTCGAGTTCCTGCGAGGCGTTCCTCGACGCTGCAGCGCCTTCCGTCGCGGTCATACAGGCGGGAGAAAACAACCTCTACGGTCATCCGCACAGGGTCACGCTGGAGAAGCTGGAAGATCGCGGGATCCTCATCTGCCGCACCGATCAGTCCGGGGCGGTCGGGCTGGACATCCGGCGCGGCGGGATTGTGATCGACAGGGTGATCCCATCCTGAAGGTTCTTCAGATGCAGAACCGGAATGAGCTTCCGCCCCGCTTGAGAATCTGGAAACAGTTGTGTTACAATAAGACGGAAGTTATCTCATTGAACCGCAACAGAGGGTTACCGCATGTCTTATCAGCAATTTTCAAAAGACCTCAAAAACGACATGTTCCGAAACGGTATTTTTCTGTATGGAAGTGAGGATTTCCTGATACGCTGGGCGCTTCAGCAGATCATCGGCCGTTACACGGAGGAAGGTTTCCGGGAGCACAATCTGATCGATGTGTCCGGAGAGAACGCGAATCTGGACGATCTCATCGGTCGGGCAAGGACACCTTCGATGTTTCCGGGACGCCGGATCCTGGTGATCCGGAACCTGCCGATGCTGTACCGAAAGACCGTGGACGCGGTCCTCAAAGGAGAAGGGGAGCGTCTCCTTGCATTCCTCTCCGGCAAATCGGAGGATTCCTTCCTCGTGCTGACCCTGGACGCCGAGCATAAAGGAGAGCTTACCGCATACGGTAAGAAGGTCGCCAAAGCTGCATCGTCCTACGCGTTTGACCGACTGGACAGGGCGGCGCTCCGAGGGTTTATCAGCAAGCGCGTAAGAGCAGCCGGGAAATATATCGGCGGGAGAGAGATGGAGCACCTGATCGATCTGACGGGCTACCTTAACCGGGACAGCACCTACAGTCTGAACGATCTGGAAAACGACCTCCGCAAGATCCTGCTGGCCTGTGACGGTGAGGAGCTCACCGCGGATCTCATCGAAGATTTGCTGGTCGGTGAAGCAGATCGTTTTGTTTTCAATTTGATCGACGCGATGCTGGCCGGGCGGGAGCAGCAGGCGATGGAACGGACCATCCGCATACTCGCCGCAGAAGACGGGAACGCGATGCAGGTCATCGCGCTTTTGACGTCGCAGTTTGAAATGATGCTAGATGCAGTGGAGATGGAGGAACAGGGCATCCCGATGAAGGAGATGGCGAAGCGGACCGGCGTCAATGAGTACCGGTTCCGTAAGGCCTTCCAGGCAGCCGGACGGTTTAGCCGGAGCAGGATTCGGGAACTCCTGATACGGCTCTATGAAACCGATCTGCAGATCAAGAGCGGCTCGCTCGACAAGGATCTCGCACTTGAACTCTTTGTCCTGGGCGTCGGGGCCTCCGGCAGGCGGTAACCGCACGGTCAAGGCAATCGTTCAATCAAAAAAAGTCTCCGTACGGGAGACTTTTTTCGTGGCTTTCTTCATAAAAGGGGGTTATCAGAGCGTTTCCCGGACGAGTTCCCGTGCAGCCTGCATCGCGCTTTCGCTGTCCGGATTGCCGCTGATCATGCCTGCCAGCATGTGGATCTTCGCTTCCGGGTCGAGAGGCTCGACGCTGGTGTAGGTCCTGCCGTCCCGATGATCCTTGGAAATCAGGTAATTCTGCTCGCCGAACGCCGCGATTTGAGGCAGATGGGTGATGCACAGGATCTGATGGTGGAGCGCGATCTCACGCATCTTTCTGCCGACGACGAGCGCGGTCCTGCCGCTGATGCCGGTATCGATCTCGTCGAAGATCATCGTATCGAGGCGGTCTTCGTCGCCTAAGATG
>CAYLSR010000213.1:951-3780 GCA_964385855.1 uncultured Mogibacterium sp. | reverse complement strand
GCCCGGTCATAGAACGCCTCCATCTGAAGATTCATCGTGGACAGCGCGTTTTCCTCCTCCGGAACAAGATCGTCCAGCACGTAGGTGCCGCCGGCCATTTCGATCATCTTCGTGATGTAGTCCCCGGGCTTCCGTGCAACGACCGAGTCACTCGAGTTGACCGAGAAGAACGCCACCTGCGGCGGTTCACCTGCGGTCTCCGCGTCGATCGACCGGATCTTGTAGCAGGCCTCGTCAAAAAACGCGTCCGCTGCCTCCTCTCTGCCGAGCAACAGCCCGTACAGACGGATCCACTCGAGGCGCCCCATCGGGTCTGTCTCGTAGCTGGAGCGCTCCACCAGCACCGGGATCCCGAGTTCCTCCAGCGCCTCCTTGACCAGCGGGCTGTGGTAGATCATCGTGGATTCAATCGCCAGGCCGGTCTCCGCCTCGAGGAGCGCCTCGTAATCCGGCGCGCGGTATTTTCCGACGTAGTGGATCCGGTCCTCCTGTACGAGTTCGCGGATCTCCGGGATCCCCCAGTCCTCCGCGCGGGTGCTCGTCATCGTGACCGCGTCATGGCCATCGATCGCCCGGAAGAGATCCATCGCCGAGGACGCCGCCAGATAGATGCCCCCCGGCGGTTTCCGGATCACCGCCACCTCCGGCAGTTCCTCCTCCGGGAACCAGTCCGGGATCTCCTGCCCTTCCGGGAGGAGCAGATACCGCAGCCCGTCTTCGATCGAGATCACCGCAAGATTCTCTTCATAATAATCTACGTGAAACTGCTCCGCGTACTGCAGCTCCATGCTGCCGGTCCGGTGCGCTTCGAGCGCGGCTTCCCCGGACGCCGGCGCCCTTCCGCACCCGGCGAGCAGGACTGCCGTCAGCAGACCTAAAAGCAGCACAGCCGCAGCTCTTTTTATATGCGTTTTTCTTGCGCCGCGCCCCGCCATCCGGCTGTGCCTCCCGTCTCTCCGGGCGTTTCCGCCCCTTTCAGTATACAATAATACGTTCTATAAGGGCAGAGATCCTGACGCGATGAACGCGCAGGATCTCTGATCCCGTCCTTCTGAAGCACCCGCACCTGCCGGACGCAGGTCCGGACAGTCCCGGTGCTCGCATTTTCATGTTTAACGGATCGACGCAGAATCAAAGAACAGCGTGTACTCGATCTCGTGCGGCTCGCTCATCGCCGTCGTATCCGCCCGGACCGTCACCGGACGGTCGAAGAACGCGACCGGGATCTCAAACACCGAGTTCCCCTCCGTGTTGACCGGTTCATACCGTTCCCCGTTCACGATCATGTAGTCGTAGTTCGGGCTGCTCCAGACGATCGTCGCGATGCACTGTCCGTCCTGCAGCCGGATCTCCGCCGGCGACTCCACGGACGCCCTGCCGGAACCGCCCGTCAGCGTGACCTCCGCCTCATAGGCTCCGTCCGCCAGCTTCAGGTCCGCAGGCGTCGTCAGAACGCCCTCCCGGAACGCCTCGAGCGGCAGATCGTCCGCACGGAACACCAGCGTCCGCTCGTACCACTTCTCCTTGCGGTCGCTGAACGCAGCGCAGTCCGCCGGCTGATCCAGGGCTTCGACCGGGACCGTAAACTGATGCGCTCCGTCCGCGGTCTCTTCCGGATAGATGTACTCGGAGTCCGGCGCATTTGCGGCCTCCTCACCGGTCGCCATGCAAATGTAACGGTAGCCGGTCCCGCTCATCGTCATGACAGCGGTCATGCTTCCGTCCCGCACCGTCAGCTCACAGGCGGTGATGTTGAACATGGAAGAGCTCGAATCCACGCGGATCTCGTACGTCCCGTCGATCAGCTGATCCGCGGTCACCGGGATCATTCCCTCGCGGCCGACCTCCTCGACTTCCGTCATCTCTTCCGAGGTCGCGACTTCACCCGAAGGCGCCTCCGGTTCCTCCTGTGCCTGTCCGCAGGCGCTGAACGTCATCAGCAGGATCAGGATCAGCGCGGTAAACAGTCTCCTGTAGGAATGCCTCATGTCTGCTCCTTCATCCATTTCAGACTAGTTTAGCGAATCGATCGCCGCCTGCGCGTGCTCCACGTACATCTGCTGAATCTCCTGCAGCTGTCCGAGGCCCTCCAGGACGACGACGACTTCATAGCCGGCCGCTTCGAACTGCGACTTCCACGAATCGTCATCATCGCCGGCCATGTCGTTGTTGGCATGATCCCCGGCAACGACCATCAGCGGCCTCAGGACGACTCTCTTGTACTCACCGGCCTGGACCAGTGCGAGCACGTCTTCCAGCGACGGCGTCGCCTCGACGGTACCGACATAGTAATTCGCGTACCCCGCATCGGTCAGGATGCCCTGCATCTTCGCGTAGACCGCGTTGGACTCGGCTTCCGTCCCGTGTCCCATGAAGACGATCGAGGTCTCGCCGTCATCGTACTCCTTGGTCGCGTCGACGATCGCGGAAGCGACTCTGTTGAAGTCCTCCTCCGAGGTCAGGAGCGGCTCACCGATCGCGATCTGATCGAACGCGTCCGCGTAGCCTGCAACTTCTTCCTTGAGCTCGTTGTACTCGATCCCGTTCATGAGGTGCGTCGGCTGGATGACCAGGACCTTGACGCCGTTATCCACAGCGCGGTCCAGCGCTTCCTTGACGTTGTCGATCTTGACGCCGTCCCTGTTCATGACGTGGTCGATGATGATCTGCGTAGGCATGCGTGTTGGGATACTCAATCCCCAACAGCGTTCCCATATACTCCCACTGATGCATCCATTCGTGAACTGCTACAGCGGTTGCATACAAGGAGGGGATCTCCGGATCGGTTAACGGGTAAGTACCGGCATTTGGTTTTGTCAAGTCAAATGT
>CAYLSR010000213.1:0-941 GCA_964385855.1 uncultured Mogibacterium sp. | reverse complement strand
ATGATGATCTGCGCGGTGAAGGCGCGGCGCACGCTGTAGTCCTCGATGGAGTCGTCCAGTGCCCCTTCGATCGCGCCGATCGTCAGGCGGCGGCTGTCGTTGAAGCTGGTCCCGAAGCTCACGACCATCAGCTCCTTTTCGCCGATCTCGTCCTGATTGCGCGGATCGTCCAGCGAAGCGTCGCCGGTCTCGTAATTCTCTTCATCCTCGACTTCTTCCATCGACTCTTCCGATTCCTCTGCCGGCTCCTCGCTGCTGCAGCCGGTCATCACGGTGAACATCAGGACCATGGAGATCCCCAGGATCAGTGCCAGTAACTTCTTGCTCATTTTTCTCCTCCTGTTGAAGCATTTCGGAATCACGCCCCGGAACAATAGAAAAAGCCGTCACTTCCGGCCCCGGCAAAAAGACGACTCAAAGCCGGGCACCCACAGTGCCCGACCGGACGGTACGACCAATGCCTCGTGATCCGGAAGCTCCGCACCGCCGGCGCATGCACCGGGCGGAAGATGCGGTCTCCCTGTACCAGACAGCAGGCAGGTTTCCTGACTCAGGGATCAAACAGCGCGGCCGCCTTCCCAAAGCGCCCGGCATCGATCCGGTATCGCTTCAGTGGCTCCTTGGCCGCCCCTACACCAATACAGTGACGAGATCGTACAGGATTCTGACCTGTTTCCCTTTTGACCCGGCATCCGGACACCCCGGCCCTGAGAGGCGCGGCGCTCCGGTCACCCGGCACCTGCTGACTATCGTTTGAAATTGTATTCCGTTCACAATTTTAACATGCCGGCGGAGCATCATCAAGCCTTATCGGTATTGATTTCTCCGATAAGACCGCCGGCCGGTATTCGGGATCCCGGCTTTCCATGAGCGTACAGCAGACAAAAGCGGGAGCCCCTCAGCCAATGTCATTAAGTTAAGATGACTCGCCAATACCCTTT
>CAYLSR010000212.1:0-3814 GCA_964385855.1 uncultured Mogibacterium sp. | reverse complement strand
ATTATTTTATTTAGTGTTGCACTTCAGATTATAATCTACCCGGTTCTTTTGTCAGGTTTTGAAGGTTGAAAGCAAAAGCAAAGTGGCCTGAAAACGGATTTCGTTACCTGCAGGTAACAGTTTTCCGGTTTCAGGCCACTTTGTTGTTGCCGAAAGCTGACAAAAGAACCGTCCCAATGTCAGGTTTTACAGCGGCCTCGTCGCCTTTTCGAGCCAAGCGCGTTCCGAAGGCTCGAGGTACGGGGACAGGCTTTCGAAGACCGTCTGGTGATAGCGGTCCAGATATGCGCGCTCTTCGTGGGTGAGTTGCTCCGGGTCGATCGCGTCGCGGTCGAACGGGACCAGGGTGAGTTCCTCGAAGCCCAGGAATTTTCCGAAGGCGGTTTCTTCCAGATTCACGCAGAGGAGCAGGCTCTCGTGGCGGATGCCGAAGCTGCCGGCCTCGTAGTAGCCCGGCTCGTCGGAGGTGATCATGCCGGCCTGCATGGCCGGGGTCTTGCCGCGGGCGCCGCGGTCGTTCCAGTGGAAGTGGTTCGGGCCCTCATGTACGTTGAGGAAGTGCCCGACGCCGTGGCCGGTCCCGTGGCCGTAGTCTTTGCCCATATTCCAGAGCGGCAGGTGCGCGAGGACGTCCAGGTTGGAGCCGGTGACACCTTCCGGGAAGACCGCGGACGCGAGGGCGATGTGGCCGCGGAGCACCGCGGTGAACATGCGGCGCTCTTCGTCCGTCAAAGGACCGAGCGCGATGGTGCGGGTGATGTCGGTCGTGCCGTCCAGATACTGGCCGCCGGTGTCCGCCAGGAGGAGGCCGGACGGCTGCAGAGGGACGTCGGACTCCGCGGTCGCGAAATAGTGGACGATCGCCGCGTGCGGCCCGTAGCCGATGATCGGGTCGAAGCTGTTGCCCATGAAGAGGTCCTGCTCCGCGCGGAACTCGTAGAGTTTCTCCGCCGCGGAGATCTCGGTGATTTCGGCTTTTCCGACCTGCTGTTTGAGCCAGAAGATCCACTTTGTGACCGCGACGCCGTCCCGGAGGTGCGCCTGCCGGGTGCCGGCCTGCTCGGTCTCGTTCTTGACGGCTTTGTGCATGCCTGTCGGCGACGGCCGGTCGATCAGGAGGCTTTTTTTGGAAACCGCGTTTCGGAGGCCGCAGCTGTTTTCCGCGGAGGAAAGCCAGATCGCGCTGCCCGTCGGGAGCTCCGACAGCACGCCGAGCACGGCGTCATAGGCTTCCAGGCGGATCCCGTCCGCTTCTAGCTTCTTCACAAGCTCCGGGCTGAACGCGTCTTCCTGCGCGAACAGATAGACATAGTTTGCGTCCATCAGCAGGAACGCGAGGAACACCGGGTTGCAGTGCACATCGCTCCCGCGGAGGTTTAAAAGCCACGCGATGTCGCTGAGACCGGACAGGAAGAGGTAGTCGGCCTCTGCTTTCCGCATGTCTTCGCGGATCTCCGCGAGTTTTTCGGCGCGGCTCCTGCCGGCGTATGCGATGTCATAGTCAAAGACCGGATTCATCGGAAGCGCCGGCCGGTCTTCCCAGATCGCCCCGACGAGGTCGCAGTCGTCGCGAAGCCGGATCCCGTGGCGGTCCAGCTTCTTTTTCCACTGGTCGAAGGTCCTGCAGCTGACGAGTCTGCCGTCGAACGCGACGGTCTGCTCCGCCTGCAGCCGGCCGGCAAGCCAGTTCGGGATGGCCGGGACGCCCGGCTCCTGCATGCGGTACAGGACGATGCCGGTGCCTTCCAGCTGCTTTTCTGCCTGCAGATAGTAGCGGCTGTCGGTCCAGAGGCCGGCTTCTTTTTGTGTGATCACAGCTGTTCCGGCGGAACCGGTGAAGCCGGTGATGTATTTGCGGGCGCCGAAGAACGGCGCGCAGTATTCCGAGAGGTGATAATCTCCGGTCGGGATGATCAGCGCATCGATGTGCTCGGACGCCATCCGCTCCCGGAGGGAGCGGATGCGCTCCGGAGTCTGTGTTGTGCTCATGGTCGTTCCTTTCTGCCGGACGGGGCATTCCGAGCCGGCCGCGGGTGTCTTTTGTCTACTTCACTATACCGCCGAAGCCGCACAGCGTCAAGGACCTCGGAGAAATGTGCTTTCTGCGCACCCGGTTTCGTGCTATGATAGGAGGCGGCAGAAAGGTGGCGACGGGAAACTCATGGCAGATCAGACGAAGCAGGACAAACGAATCTACATCCTGAGCGAGGAGAAGCCGGCGAAGGCCGTGGTGTCGCTCGGCGTCCCGCTGATCGCGGGCATGTTCATCATGGTGCTCTACAATCTCGTGGACACCTGGTTCATCGGGCTCTTGAGGGACGATTACCAGCTCGCGGCGGTCAACCTCGCGTACCCGGTGATGATGATCACGATCGCGATCTCCAACATGGTCGGGACCGGCGCGTCCTCGCTGATCGCCCGGAGCCTCGGGGCGGGGGACCGGGCGCGGGCTTCCCATACGGTCACGGCGGGCTTCGTGCTGACGGTGGTGAACAGCCTGATCGTCATGACGCTGGGGCTCGTGTTCCTGAAGGGGATCGTGGCTGGCCTCGGCGCGAAGGCCAACACGACGCTCTACACGGAGCAGTACGTCCGGATCCTGCTGATCGGGAGCCTCTTCACCATGGGGAACTACACGTTCGGTCAGCTCCTGCGGAGTGAGGGATCCGTCCGGTACTCGATCCTCGGGATGGTCGCCGGAACGGTCGTGAACATCGTCCTGGACCCGGTCTTCATCTTCGCACTCGGCCTGGAGATCCGGGGTGCCGCGATTGCGACGGTCCTCGGGAACGCGGCCGGCATGCTGATCTCCCTGTGGCTGTACCGGGCCGGGAAGACGTTGCTCCGGCCATCGGTGAAGTATCTGAAGCCGACGGCGGAGATCCTCCGGGAGATCTTCTGGGTCGGCGTGCCGGCGACGCTGGAGACGCTGCTGACCTCCATGGCTTACATCGTCAACAACAATCTGGCCGTCTCGTACGGGGAGCTGACGGTGGCCGCGATGGGCGTTTCGCAGAAGATCCTCTCCCTCGGCAACTACATCTATCAGGGATTTGCGGCGGGGACGCAGCCGCTGATGGGCTACAACTACGGCGCCCGCAACTACCGGCGGATGCTGCAGTGCCTCAGAGCCGGCGTGCTGGTCGTCAGCGGGACGGAGCTCTGCGTGATGGCGGTCTGCGGGCTCTTCGCGCCGCAGCTGATCGGGCTGTTCACGGATTCCCCGGAGGTTATCGCGACGGGAACCAAGGTTCTGCGGACACTGATGTGGGTCCTGCCGTTCGTGGGCGCAATTTCGATGAGCCGGATGTCCTTCCAGGCGATGGGCAAACCGCAGTACGCGTTCGGCATCACGCTGATGCGGCAGCTCATCCTCTATGTACCGCTGCTCCTGACGCTCAATCACATCTTCGGATTCGACGGCATGATTTGGGCCCAGCCGGTGACGGAGATCATCATGATGGCGGTTTCCGTACCGCTCCTGGCCGGGACGATCCGGCGGGAGGAGCGGAGAATCGGAATCTTTAAATAGTAATTAAAGATATAGCCGCGAGCCGGTATTTCTTAAAGTGAAAATGGCATGATCCGAAGAGCATGCCATTCCTGAGAATCATAAAAATTCCTTACGCGGGACGGCCGAGGGGCCGTCCGTTTTTGTCGGTCTGTACCGTTAGCCTTCGCAGATCTGCGCGATCTCGGCAAAGAGCCGGTCCGCCAGCGGGACGAGCCCGGCGAGCATCTCTTCGCCGGTCTTGCGGTAGCTGGCGGCTTTTTCTTTGTCCTTCTTGTTGCTGAGGTTGATCAGCACGTTGAG
>CAYLSR010000211.1:0-3833 GCA_964385855.1 uncultured Mogibacterium sp. | reverse complement strand
CCTGAGATAGCGGGGAGAACTCGAGTGAAACGCGTTGAACGAAAGCAGAAGCGCAAAGAGAATAAGAAGCAGGACGGGCGGCCGCGCCAGGGGATCGCGGAGCAGGTGCTGAGCAACCTTTCGCTCCACTATGAGTTCCGCATCATCGTGATGGTGGCGATCCTGGTGGCATTCGGCGTCGTCATGGTGTTCAGCGCCGGCTACTATACGACCGTCAGCCAGTTCGACGATCCGTATTATTACCTCAAGCGGCAGGGCTTCTGGGCGCTGTCCGGGTTTGTGATCATGATGATCTTTTCCCGGATCGATTATCATGTCTACATGAAGATCTGGCCGTGGATCCTGGCGCTCAGCGTCGGCCTGCTGCTGCTCCTCATGACGCCGCTCGGCACGACCGTCAACTACGCGACCCGGTGGATCTACATCGGGCCGATCGGCATCACGCCGAGCGAGATCTCCAAGCTGGCGATGATCATCTGCACCTCCTGCTTCCTCGCGCGCAAACCGGGGCGGGTCCGAAAGCTCCTGCCCGGCGTCCTGCCGATCCTCATCGTCATGGGCGTCCACGCGATCCTGATCATCAAGCAGCCGAACCTGTCGACCGCGATCGTCATCTGCGCGATCATGATCGGCATCATGTTCATCGCCGGTCTGCAGTACCGGTATATCGCGCTGGGCGGCGGCGCGCTCGCCGCGGGCACGGTCTACATCCTGACGGACCCGCGGTTCCGCCACGGCCACTGGTACGCCCGTCTGACGAACTGGATCGACCCGTTCGCGGACGCGCAGGGGGAGGGCTATCAGGTTTCGCAGTCGCTCATCGCGCTCGGTAACGGCGGCGTCAAGGGGCTCGGCCTCGGCAACAGCATCGCCAAGAACCTCTACCTGCCGGAGCCGCAGAACGACTTCATCCTCGCGATCATCGGCGAGGAGCTGGGGTTCGGCGGGTTTCTGATCTATCTGTTCCTGATCTGGTCCTGCTTCATGGTCGCGGCCCGGGCGAAGGACAAGCTGGGGCTGTACCTGGCATCCGGCGTGACCATCATGCTGGCGCTTCAGGTCATCATCAACGTCGCGGTCGTGACGGCTTCCATGCCTGCGACCGGGATCACGCTCCCGTTCATCAGCTACGGAGGCACATCGCTGTGGGTGTTCATGGCGTCCATGGGGATCGTCCTCAACATCTCCAGAAAGGAGGAGCAGGCATGAGAGTCATACTGACAGGCGGCGGGACCGGCGGACACATCTATCCGGCCCTCGCCATCGGAGACCGGTTCCGCGAGGCGGACCCGGACTGCGAGATCCTGTATATCGGATACCATAAAGGCATGGAGACGGAGATCGTCCCGCGGTACGGTTATCCTTTAAAGACGGTCCGGGCCAAGGGCGTGGACCGCAGCAACATCCTCAAGATGGCGGATACGCTCTGGACGACGGAGTACGGCAAGGCGCAGGCCTACCGCATCATGAAGAAGTTCCGGCCGGACGTGATCGTCAGCACCGGCGGGTTCGTCAGCGTTCCGGTCGTGCTGGCCGGGCAGAAGTTCGGCGCGAAGATCTTCATCCACGAGCAGAACGCCTATCCGGGCATGGCCAACAAGTTCCTGGCGAAATACGCCGAGAAGGTCTTCCTGGGGTTTAAAGAAGCCAGGCGGTATTTCCGGACAGATCCGGCCAAACTCGTCTACAGCGGCAATCCGACCCGGCGCGAGTTCCGCGGCAGAGATCGCGCGGAGGCCCGGGCGGCGCTCGGGATCCCGGAGGATCACTTCGTCATCGCGGTGTTCGGCGGCAGCCTCGGTGCGGCCACCCTCAACGAGGTCGGCTGCGCGCTCCTCGAGGAGTACCGGGACAGCGACAGCACGACGCTGATCTTCGGCACCGGGCGGAATTACTATGATGACGTGGCGCAGCGCCTGGAGGCGATTGGGCTCGCGGAGCATCCGAATCTCCGCATCAGCCCGTACATCCAGGACATGGCGGATGTGCTCGCGGCGGCAAACGTGGTGATCTCCCGGTCCGGCGCGCTGTCCGTCTCGGAGATCACGATGTCCGGGCGGCCGGGGATCTTCATCCCGTCGCCGAACGTCACCGGCGATCACCAGTACTACAACGCCAAGTCCGTCGTCGATCAGGGCGGCGGGATCATCGTCCGCGAGGACGCGGAAACGGCTGTCCGGGTGAGCAACATCCTCAAGGAGCTGATGAGCGAACCGGACCTTGTCCGGTCCATTGAGGAAGGCAGTTTCCGGGCGGCCCCGGTCGACGCAACTGAGATCATCTACGAAGGAATCATGGAATGCTGCGAAGGAAAAAGAAAAAGCTGAAAGAGCAGGAAGAAATCGTCATCCTCGAGCCCCTGAAGGAAGAAGCGGAAGCGCCGGCGGAGAAGCCGGAGACCGCCCCGGCGCCTTCGGAGCCGGTGCGGGAAGACGCGCCGAAAGAAGAGATCGGAGCGCCGAAGGAGACGGTCATCGTCGCCGGCATCGAGCCGCCGGTCGTCCCGGAGGAGGGCAAGGGCCTGCAGGAAGGCGAGCCTGCCGGGGAGGAAGGAGATCCGACTTATGGCCTGCAGCGGGAGGAAAACGGCTTCGAAGTCGTCGACGGCATCCCGGTGGACACGGCGGTCTTCACCGTGGTCTCCGGGGAACCGGAGCCGGAGAAGGCCCCGGAGGAGGCTGCTTTGGAAGAACCGGAACCGGAAGACGGTCCGGAAACGCCGGAGTCGGAGGAATCCGAAGCGGAGGCTTCAGAGCCGGCGGAGGAAGAGCCGGAAGAACCTGCCGAACCGCCTGAGGAAGAGCCGGACGAGGAATCCAGGCAGGTCCAGAAGAACATCGCCGGACGAAAGTTCCGCAGGTTCCTGCGGCGCCACAGGCCGGACCCGCTGAAGACCTTCATCGTGCTCGGCGGCATCCTGATCGTGCTGGTGCTGGTCACCTTCAGCGGCGCCTTCCGGCTCGAGAAGATCGAGGTCACCGGCAATTCCTACTACACCGACGAAGAGATCATCAACATGTCGCACGCCGCGGTGGGCAAAAACCTCATCTACCAGACGAGGACCGGGGACATCAAGGAATTCCTCCTGCAGGATCCGTACATCCGGAGCGCCAGCGTCAAGCGCAAGCTGCCGCACACCCTGCAGATCCGGGTACGGGAGCGCAGGCAGGTGGCGGCCGTCGTGTACGATGAGGAGTTTCTGGTCATCGACGACCAGGGCCTGCTCCTCCGGCGGACGAACACGGAGCCGAAGCTGACGATCCTGCGGGGACTCAAGCTCAGCAAGATCGAGGTCGGCAGCCCGATCGAGGCGGAAGATCCGGATATCCTAGAGAAGTCGCTGGCGCTCCTCCGTGCGATGCGCGAGGGCGACCTCTACTTCATCAAGATCAACATGTCGGAACGGTACATCAAGGCGTACATCTACGATTCGCTCGTCTGCACCGGACGGGCGGAAGACCTGACCGGCGTCATCGAAAACGGGCGCCTGCAGCGGGTCATCGAGGTGCTGTTTGAGCGCAACATCAAGCGCGGAACGATCACGATCAGCACCGACGGATACGCTTCTTTCGTCCCGGAAGTCGCCTGAAAAGGGTCTCCGGGAGTAGACGATAAAACTATACCTACGTTACAGATAAATTATATTTGAATCAACATCTAGTCATCCGGAGCAAAAAAATGCGCAAATATTGTGGTTTTCAGGCGAAAATTGCAAGAATCGTGATGCAATCCGGGTTGCAATATGGTATTATTAGGTAGATATATTTAGAGGAGGGGCTTTATGATGGAATTTGTTTCTGACATTATATCTGATAACGACACCGCCGCTATTA
>CAYLSR010000210.1:0-3863 GCA_964385855.1 uncultured Mogibacterium sp. | reverse complement strand
GTTCTCGTCGAGGATCCTGCGGATCGCAGCCATGAATTCCGGGTTTGCGTCGTTGGAGCCGCCTTTGCCGCCGGAGCCGGTGAACTTGTTGAAGACGACGCCCTTCCCGAGGAAGGCGGCGTTCTTCGGCTCGAAGGCGTCCACGTACAGAGGGTCAAAGCCCGCGCTCACGTCGGAGGAGAGCATCGAGGAGTTGGCCAGCGTGCGGCGGAGCGAGAGCGCGCTCGGATAGCCGAGGAGCGCGAGGACTTCGGCGGTCATGTTTTCGAAGAACCGGGACTTCATGCCGCTGGCGCCCTGACTTCCGACTTCCTCCTTGTCGACGAGGAGGCAGCAGGCGGTGCGCTTCGGCGTGTTGATGTCGAGCATCGCGAACAGGGAGGTGAACGCGCAGATGCGGTCATCCTGCCCGTAGGCCATGATCATGCTGCGGTCGAGGCCGAGGTCGCGCGCCTTGTCGGCCGGGACGATCTCGATCTCCGCGGAGAGGAAGTCTTCTTCCTCGATGTCGTATTTCTCCTTGAGGAGCTTCAGGATGTTGGCCTTGACCGGATCCTTTTCGGAGGCGCCGGCTTCGTTGCCTTCAGCCTCTTCTTTTTTGACCGGGATCGAGCCGATCAGGAGGTCCAGACCTTCTCCTTCGATGACCTTGCTCGCCTCTTTGGTCATCTGCTGACGCGCGAGGTGGATGAGCAGGTCGGTGATGGCGACGAACGGGTCGGCGGTATCTTCGCCGATGTTGACGTCGACGCGGGTCCCGTCCTTGCGGATGACGACGCCGTGCAGCGCGAGCGGGATGGTGACCCACTGGTACTTCTTGATGCCGCCGTAGTAGTGCGTGTCGAAATACGCGAACCCGTTGTTTTCGTAGAGCGGATTCTGCTTGACATCGATGCGCGGCGAATCGATGTGCGCGCCGAGGATGTTCATGCCGTTTTCGATCGGCTCTTCGCCGATGTGGTAGAGCACCAGAAGCTTTTCGTTGTAGACGGCGTAGACCTTGTCGCCGGTGGCGAGCTTTTCACCGCTCCGGATCAGATCCCTGAGGTTGCGGTAGCCGGCCTCCTCCGCCATACGGATGGAGAGGCGGACGCACTCGCGCTCGGTCTTGCCGGCATCCAGACACTGCTTATATCGTTCATTCACCTCGACCATCGCGGCGTATTTCTCTTCAGTATAGGATTCCCAAATCAGTTTTCGTTCCATTCTGTAAACTCCCTGTCAATCGGATTTACCGCCGGTGTTTCGTCCGGACGGCCCCTCTATTATAGACGAGGCGGGGGAGTCCCGTCAAGGAGGATGATCCCGAAGACGATCCGGAAAGCTTGCAATTCCGTGCGGACTCGGGTACAATCACCTATAGACTGTAAAAGGCAGGCGGACTTTTGAAGATTCAGCTTTCGGACAGATTCACATACAGGCGGCTGATCCGGTTCACGCTGCCGTCGATGGGGATGATGGTGTTCTCCTCGATCTACGGCGTCGTGGACGGTCTTTTTGTGTCGAATTTTGCCGGAAAGATCCCGTTCGCGGCGATCAACCTCATCATGCCGTTCCTCATGGTCACGGGCTTCCTGGGGTTCATGGTCGGCGCCGGCGGCACGGCGATCGTCGCGCGGACACTGGGCGAGGGCAAGCCGGAGCGGGCGAATGAGATCTTCTCGTTTCTGATCTACTTTCTGATCCTCTCCGGGCTTGTGATCACGGTCGTCGGGCTGGCGCTCATGCGGCCCATCTCGATCGCGCTCGGCGCGGACGAGGAACTGCTGCCGTACTGCGTGAGCTACGGGCGGATCGCGATGATCTCGACGGTGCCGTTCATGCTGCAGAACACCTTCCAGAGCCTGCTCGTGACCGCGGAGCGACCGAACCTGGGGTTTGCCGTCACGGTCGCGGCGGGGGTGACCAACATCGTGGGCGACCTCGTGCTCGTCGGCATCCTGAAGTGGGGCGTCGTCGGCGCCGCGATCGCGACGACCGCGAGCGAGGCGCTGGCAGGAGTCGTCCCGCTGATCTACTTCGCGATGCCGAACAACAGCCTGCTTCGCCTCGGCCGGACGCGGCCGGACTGGAAGGTCCTGTGGGAGACCTGCGTGAACGGCTCCTCGGAGCTGATGTCGAGCATCTCCATGTCCGTCGTCAGCATGGTGTACAACTTCCAGCTGATGAAGTTCGCCGGCGCGGACGGCGTCGCGGCTTACGGTGTCATCATGTATATCGGCTTCATCTTCATCGCGATCTTCATCGGGTACTCGATGGGCAGCGCGCCGATCATCGCGTACAACTATGGGGCGGAGAACCGGGCGGAGCTCCGGAACCTCCTGAACAAGAGCGTGAAGATGATCGGGATCCTGGCAGTTCTGATGTCCGCGCTGGCGATCGTCGCCGCGGAGCCGCTCGCGAAGATCTTCGTCGGATACGATGCGGATCTGATGGCGATGACGGTCCGTGCGTTCCGGATCTACGCGGTCTCGTACCTGTTGTCCGGCTTCAACATCTTCGGCTCGTCGCTCTTCACCGCGCTCAGCAACGGCCTGATTTCCGCGGTGATCTCGTTTTTCCGCTCGCTCGTGTTCCAGAATGCCGCAGTCCTGCTGCTGCCGGTCTTCTTCGGGCTGGACGGCATCTGGTACGCGATCCAGGTGGCGGAGTTACTGGCCTTTTTCCTGACCTGCGCGCTGGTGTGGCGGTACCGGGAGCGGTACGGATATCTGTAGCCTTTTCGGGGAATAATCACGCTCTCCCGGCTTGCTTTTTCGGGAAAGGCATGATATATTAGAGGACGCTGCGGCCCGCTCCGGCGGTTTGCGGCACCATCCGTGAGTTCGAAACCATCCTCACGTAAAACAAAACTAAGGAGACAATTGAAAATGAAAGGCAAGAAACTCTTACTGCTGGTGCAGGCAGCGCTGATCGCTGCCCTCTATGTGGTGCTCACCATGGTGTTCGCGCCGATCTCGTTCAGTGAGATCCAGGTGCGGATCGCGGAAGCGCTGACGATCCTCCCGCTGTTCACGCCGGCAGCGGTCCCGGGACTGTTCATCGGATGCCTGCTCGGCAACATGCTGGGCGGCGCGGCTCTTCCGGACATCCTCTTCGGGAGTCTTGCGACGCTGATCGGAGCGTACTTCACCTACAAGCTGCGCAAAGCGAGCCCGTTCCTCGGACCGGTCCCGCCGATCCTGTCCAACACCATCATCGTGTCGTTCGTGCTGCGCTACGCGTACGGCGTCCCCCTGCCGATCCCGTTCATGATGCTGACGGTCGGCATCGGAGAGGTCCTCTCCTGCGGGGTGCTCGGCATGATCCTGTACTTCGCGCTGAAGCGCCGCAGATCCGCGATCTTCGACAGTGAGCAGGCCTGACCGGCGTTCGTCACACCAAAATGATCCGCCATCCTTCGGGACGGCGGATCTGATGTTTTTTTGGTAACGCGGGCAGATCACTCCTCCACGCGCATGATGTTTTCGATCGATTTGACGACGTCTTCCTTCAGAATTTCGTCGAGGGCGTTCAGGAGATTGGTCTTCTCCGTGCGGAACAGGATGAAGATCAGCGGGACGACCTTCTCGCCGTTCCGTTCGTACTGCGCCTTCTGCTCGATCACGCCGATGCTGATCCCGTACTGCCCGATGATCGTGGTGATCTTGCCGAGGACGCCCGGCTTGTCGGCGACGACCATGCGGACGTAATAGCGGTTGGCGCCTTCGCCGGCGAAGACGAGGCCGGAATCATACCGGAGCTGCGGGACGATGTCGTAGGCCGAATCCTTCTCCAGCTTGCGCGCGACGCCGATCACGTCGCCGCGGGACGAAAACGACCGCGTCCGCGCGATCACCTTTGAGCGCGGGGTCGAGGACTTT
>CAYLSR010000209.1:0-3866 GCA_964385855.1 uncultured Mogibacterium sp. | reverse complement strand
CTGCTGGCCGGAGACATCTTCGTCTCCCCGATCTACGACGGACGCCGGGCGATGGACAAGGAACTCGGCTGGTTCCACGCCTGCTCCGGGTATCCGTTGTCCGATCTCAGGGTGAAGATCCCGATTTTATAGCAACTGAAACGGGTGACCTCTCGGCCACCCGCTATTTTTTTGCATTCGGAGTATCCGAAGCCCCGAAAACGGGTATCCGATACTCAGTTTCGACCTCCCTGATACTTTCCGCCGAAGATTTCCAGGCTCTTGTCCAGGATCCCGTTCATGTGCGCGATCGCCG
Organism: uncultured Mogibacterium sp.; assembly: GCA_964385855.1. Taxonomy (GTDB): domain Bacteria; phylum Bacillota; class Clostridia; order Peptostreptococcales; family Anaerovoracaceae; genus CAYLSR01. The sequence continues at coordinate 3,571 of CAYLSR010000209.1, read as the reverse complement.
TCCCGTAGTTGGTCATCGGGATGCCGGCATCCGCCGCGCACTTGAGGCGGTATTTCATCTCCCGCTCATTGAGCATACAGCCGCCGCAGTGCACGATCAGCCGGTACTGCTCGAGCTCCAGCGGGAATTCGGTGCCGCTGGTGAACTCGAAGTTCAGCTCCTTCCCGGTGTGCCTGCGAATCCAGGCCGGCAGCTTCTCCGTGCCGATATCGCCGCACTGCCGGTGGTGCGTGCAGCCCTCCGAAATGAGGATGGTGTCGCCGTCCTCCAGCGCATCCAGCGCGTGCGCGCCGGCGACCTGGCGCTCGAGATCGCCTTTGTACCGCGAAAACAGCACGGAAAACGACGTGAACGGGATGCCCTCCGGGGTCTCCTCCGCGACGCGCTTGAAGACCTGGCTGTCCGTGATGACGAGCTTCGGCTTCTTCGCGAGGGACCGGAAGACTTCCGACAATCCGTTCTCCTTGACCACGACGGAGACCGCGTCCGCCTCCAGGATGTCCCGGATCGTCTGCTGCTGCGGCAGGATGAGGCGTCCCTTTGGCGCGGCCTTGTCGATCGGGATGACCAGGACCACGAGGTCGTCCGGCTCCAGCAGGTCCGCCACGATGCGGCGGTCCGGATCATCCGCCGGTACGAGCGATGCGATCCGGTCTTTGAACTCGTAGATGTGAGTCCCTTCCGTCGAGCTCACCCAGAACACGCGCGTTTCATCCACGTCAAACGCCTTCAGCGCTTCAACGACGCTGTCCTGATCCTCCACGAGATCGCACTTGTTGAGCGCGATCGCATACGGGATGTTTTTGTCCAGGATCCGCTGCAGGATCCGGAGGTCCTCGCCGGTGAACCCGACCGTCCCGTCCACGACCAGCAGCGCGATGTCGCACTTGTTGAGCATCTGATACGCCTTCCGAACGCGGAGCGCGCCGAGCTCCCCTTCGTCATCCAGCCCCGGCGTGTCGATCATCACGACCGGCCCCAGCGGCAGGAGCTCCATGGCTTTCTGCACCGGATCGGTCGTCGTGCCGAGCACCTCGGAGACGATGGCGAGATTCTGCCCGGTCAGGGCGTTGATCAGACTTGATTTTCCGGCATTGCGCTTTCCGAAGATCCCGATGTGGACGCGCTCGCCGGACGGTGTATTGTTCAGACTCATGGGGTCCCCTTTCTGTTCAGATCTTTTCTTTATTATATTTCAAAAGCGATGCTCCTTGCAATAGAAGTTTAGTCTCTTGAGTTCCCCGCCGGAATCGGCTATTATGAATATAAGATTTTTAATCGGAGGGTTATCATGCTGACAAAGGCTGACAAATATCTGGTCGACGATATCCGCAACATCCTGGACAACGGCTATATGGACGAAAACCCGCGCCCGGTCTACTCGGACGGGACGCCGGCGCATACCATCAGCGTCAACCACGTGGTGCGCAAATATGATCTGAGCAAGGGCGAATTCCCGATCTGCACGCTGCGCTATCAGGCGTGGAAGACCGGGATCCGCGAGATCTTCACCATCTACAAAGAACCGACCAACGTGCTCACGGAGATGGAGGCCCAGGGCGTCAACTGGTGGGGCCCGTGGGACATCGGTGACGGCACGATCGGCCAGCGCTACGGCGCCACCGTCAAGCGCTACGATCTGATGAACAACCTCATCGACAACATCCGCAAAGACCCGTACGGCCGCCGCAAGGTCGTTTCGCTCTGGCAGGAGACCGATCTCAGGGAGACCGCCGGGCTCGCACCGTGCGCGTTCCTGACCATCTGGAACGTCCGCGGCGACCATCTCGACATGGTGATGGTGCAGCGCAGCGGCGACATGCTGACCGCCTCCGGCGCCGGCGGCATCAACGAGATCCAGTACGCGGCCCTGCTGATGATGATCGCGCGGGTGACCGGCAAGAAGGAAGGCGTCTTCACGCACCTCGTCGCCAACGAGCAGATCTACGACCGCCACGTCGATAACGCGCACGAGATGCTGCGCCGGGCAGCCGAACAAGCGGCCGCCGGGGACGACGATGCCCCGCTGCCGAGGCTCGTGCTCCACAAGGAGCCGGGCTGTGCCTTTACGGACATCACGCTCGACGACTTCGAGATGCTCGATTACGCGCCGATCAAGCCGCAGCTGAAATTTGATCTGGGGATCTGATCGACGGCGGATACATCCACGAAGATGGAACCTGCATTGCTTCAAGCACAAAGGGAGGGCTCACGCCCTCCCCTTCGATTGCTCTTTTTGAAACTATTTCTCTCTCTTGATCTTGCTGATCGCGATCTTGCCGGCTCTCTTCGCCGCGTAGATGCCGACCGGCTTGATCTTGTCGTCGCAGGCGACCATCGTGCTGGCCTTCGGGTGCGTGCGGTGCAGGTGGATCGCGTCAAACTCGCAGCGGGTCGTGCAGAGTCCACAGCCGACGCAGCGGTTCTCATCGACTTCCGTCGCGCCGCAGGAGAGGCAGCGGTTTGCTTCCATCTTGACCTGCTCCTCCGTGAGCACACCGATGTCGTTGCTGAAGGTCTTGAAGAGCTCCGGATTGCGGGCCGGACGCTGGCGCGGGGTCTTGTCCCAGCCCAGCTCGATGACCGCTTCGTCCTTGTTCATCTCGATGAACTCTCTCTTGTCGCGCGCGACGGTCAGGCTGTTGCCCGGGTGCACGTAGCGGTTGAGCGAATCCGCCGCGGTCCGGCCGACGCCGATCGCGTCGATGACGAACTTCTGTCCGGTGTAGACGTCGCCGCCGACGAAGATATCCGGCTCTGCCGTCTGCAGGGTGACCGGATCCGCCACGACGGTCCCGCGCTTCGTCAGCTCGACCTTCGTGCCGTCGAGGAGCTTGCCGAAGTCCGGCTTCTGCCCGATGCAGAACAGCACGGTCGTGCAAGGCACATCCTCGGTCTCCGCATCGTCGAACTTCGGGTCGAAACGGCCCTCTTCGTTTTTGACGGACAGGCACTTGCGGAACCGGATCCCTCTGCACTTGCCATCCTCCGCGATGATCTCGGTCTGACCCCAGCCCGCGTGGATCTCGATGCCTTCCTCTTCGCACTCGAGGCGGTCTTCCGGCCCCATCGGCATCTCGTCATAGCTCTCGAGGCAGTACAGCTTTACGCTGTCCGCGCCGCAGCGGATCGCCGTGCGGGCCACGTCCGCGCCGATGTTGCCGCCGCCGATGACGACGACGTCGCCTTTGAGTTCGCTGAGTCTGCCCAGGTTGACATCCCGGACGAAGTCGATGCCGGCGCGCACGCCGTCTGCATCCTCACCCGGCACGCCGAGGCTGCCGCCGCTCTGGAGGCCGATCGCCAGGTAGAACGCCTTGTAGCCCTGCTCTCTGAGTTCCTGGATGGTGACATCTTCGCCGACGTTCACGCCGCAGCGGAATTCCACGCCCATCTCACGCAGGACGTCGATCTCCGCGTTGACGACGTCTTTCTCCAGCCGGAAGTTCGGGATGCCGTTGACCATCATGCCGCCCGGCGCCGGCTCGCGGTCGAAGACCGTGACCGGATAGCCGTCTTTCCGCAGGAAATACGCCGCGGACATGCCGGCCCAAGTACAACGGCACTTTTG
>CAYLSR010000208.1:0-3872 GCA_964385855.1 uncultured Mogibacterium sp. | reverse complement strand
TGGAGATCGGCGTCGGATCGAACACCCCGGTGATCATTAAATTCCCGTTCTGGGTTATGACATCGGACAACCCGGAGGCTGTCTATGCCTGTCTGAACTATACTGAAGCCTTTGCGCCGAAGCAGATCGCCGGTCAGTCGATCTGCATAGGCGGAGATACGGGAGAGGTGTTCCGGGAGCTACTGGAGTCCTGAGGATATCATTCTCCGGGCGCATCGAAGGGTACCGGAGAAAGATTTGATAAAATAATGGCCCTGTGGAAGCCTGTAAGCATCCACAGGGCCGAATTTTTAATCATGATCTGCTGATTAGAGCTCTTTTTCCTTTACAAGCTCCTCGCAGATGTCGAGGCCGCTGTATTCCATCGGGATCTCTTCATAATCGCAGCCGTTCGGATGTAGCGGAAGTGCAGATAGTTGTCGAGCACATCTGCATCGGTGTAGTACTGACCGTGGAAGTTGTAGTGCGCGATGAGTTCCGGCTCATAAGCCTCCTCGTAGCGGATGCCCATCGGCTCCATCTGCAGAGCCGCGAGCTCCCATGCCGCAAGGCGGTATTCCTTGCCGCTGCTGAGGTTGTATGCCCTGCGCCAGAACGACTCATCGACCCAGCTCTCGCAGAGGTTGGCCATGCAGATCCCGGATTCGATCGAAGTGCTCCACTCGAGCACGTTGTTTTCCGGCTGGTGGAAGATGATCGGCATTTCGCCGGCGTTTTCCGCGCTCGGATGCTGTCCGGTCTGACGGATCGAAACCCAGTACTTGAGGCAGCTGTCGAAGACCGCTGCCTCTGAGAACACATTGGAAAGCGCATAGTAGTCGAACATCGACGGTATGATCGGATCGCCGATCCGGCCGAAGTGTACCGGCTCCAGACGACTCCCGGTCATGGCGACGGTACCGACGTAGGCGAAATGCACCTTATCAGGATCCGGCTGCGCCTTGATTGCCTTGATGATGTTGAGCGTTGAACCGATGTTGGTGTACAGCGTCTGCTCCGGATAGTCGTCCGCGGCAGGGGAGACCATCGCACCGACGTGAAGGACGTAGGAGGCGCCGTCAACGCACTTCTTGATCGTATCGTAATCCGTCATGTCGCCCCAGACGATTTCAAGCGCCGGGCACATATACAGCGCACGCAGGGAATTCCTTGCGAAAGGGTTTTTGCAGTCGGATTTGAAGACGATCTGTGAAAGCGCCGGCGTCACCACGGGAGCGGTTTACAAGCGGTATAAGGGCAAGGAAGAGCTGTTCTGCGCTGTCGTCAGCGAACTGGTACAGAAGCTGGAAGACTTCTTGATGTGCGGTCGGAAGTCGATCTTTCTTCTTTCAGTGATGATGAGATCGTGACGTCCTGGACCATGACTTATGAATCCATGATCCCTATATTTGAACTGCTGTATGAGCATAGAGATGATTTCAAGATCCTCGTGGACAAATCCGCCGGTACGAGATATGAGACCTTCAGTCACGAATACGTGATCAAGATGAGCTACTCTTATGAACAGTTCTATGCGGAAGCCTATAAGCGCGGACTGGCCAAAGAACGGATCACAAGGGAGGAATTCCACGTGCTGCTGTCGTCCTTCTGGACATGCATATGCGAGCCTTTTGTGCATGAAATGGACCGTGAAGAGATAGAGAAGCATTGTCATTTGATGTGTCACTTTTTTGACTGGGCCGCTGTAATAGGGATGAAATAAATACGGCAGATGCAGCCGCTATTTTGGCGGCTGTTATTATGAGTGAAAAGTTAGCCAAAACTAACCCTGGAAAGGAGAATGCAGATGTTTAAAAAAGTGGCTCCGTATATCGGAGAGTACAAGCGGTACACAGTATGGGCGGCAATCCTGATGTCATTCGGCATTGTGGCGAATGTGATACCCTATTATTTTCTGTACCAGATCATCGCTCCGCTGACAAGAGGGGAGCACATCGGTCTGAAGTTCATTATGGTAAGAGTACTGGCAGTGGCGGTCTGCGAGATCCTATACGCTCTTTCTTATGTTAAAGGACTTGAGTTTTCGCACATAAGCGCATGCAACACTTTGAAAAACCTGCGCATCTCACTGCAGGGAAAGCTTGAAAAGCAGTCGCTCGGAAATATACAGAAGCTGGGTACGGGAAGGATCAAGAAGGTCTTTACGGATGATATCGATCAGATCGAATTGCTTCTGGCGCATGCGATCCCCGAGGGTATTGCCAATATCGTGGTTCCCTTGCTGATCATTGTCCTCATGTTTGCGGTGAGTCCGAGAGTGGGGCTGCTGTCGCTTGTTCCGCTCATCGCAGGGGTTCTGTCAATGGGCATGATGATGAAGGCCGGGATGGAGAAGATGAATGATTATTACGAGTCCGCGGCAAAGATGAACAATACCATCATTGAATACGTCAATGGTATGGAGGTTGTGAAAGTATTTAATAAGGATGGCGACTCGTATAAGAGATTCGGCGAAGTGGTGAGAGACTATCGCGATTTTACGATCGCCTGGTACAAGGTCTGCTGGCCGTGGATGGCTGCGTATTCCAGCATCCTGCCTTGCCTTGCTTTGCTGATGCTTCCCATCGGATCTTTATGGGTCCTGTCGGGGGCGGTTGCGCTCGACAAGCTGATCCTTGTGCTCTGCATGTCGTTCGCGGTCGGGCCGTCCCTCTTAAAAGCACTGAATTTTGCCGGTAAAATTCCTCAGCTGGACTATAAGATCACGGAACTGGAAAAACTGATGGAGAATCCTCCGCTCAGCGAAGGAACATCAGCATTCAGAGGAGAGAACATGGATATCCGGTTCGAAGATGTACGGTTCGGATATGAAGATACGGAGGTGCTGCACGGGGTAAGCCTCGATCTTAAACAGGGAACGACGACGGCGCTTGTTGGCGAATCCGGCAGCGGAAAATCGACTTTGGCGAAACTGCTCGTACATTATTATGATCTCGACGGAGGGAGGATCACGATCGGCCGTCCTGATGCCACGAGAGAAGAAGTCATTGAGGCTGCAAAAAAGGCAAGATGCTACGACTTCATCATGCAGCTTCCGGAAGGCTTTGATACAGTGATCGGAGAGGGCGGGGCCTCATTATCCGGCGGAGAAAAGCAGAGGATCTCCATCGCCAGGTGCATCATCAAGGATGCGCCGATCGTCATCCTTGATGAGGCTACAGCCAGCGTAGATGCCGATAATGAAAGAGCAATACAGGAAGCTATTTCCGAACTGTGCAGGAACAAGACCCTGCTGGTCATCGCGCACAGGCTAAAGACGATCAGGGATGCAGACAGGATACTCGTGATATCCGGCGGCAGGATCGTGGAAGCCGGTGATCGTGCGTCGCTGATGGAACTGAACGGAGTATATGCACACATGGCGACCTTGCAGGCGGTCTGAATAAGGGGTGTCACTCCGTGAAGTATTTCTGGATATCTGCTTCGAGAACACGGCCCTTCTTGAGCTCTTCCAGCTGCATGTAGTGCGGAAGCGTCCGGTGATTCTGCCACGCATCGACATCCTGCCAGAACTCTACGAGGAAGATGTCATCAGGATCTTCTGTCGACAGTTAGAAGTAATAATTGAAGTTCCCTTCCTCGGCGCGGGAAGCGACGTCGATGCCCTGCTCTTTGATCAGCGCTCTTAATTCTTCTCTCGTTCCCGGCGCGCACTTGAATGTAACATTTAGTACCAGCATGTATTTTGGTCTCCTTTCCGAACTGTTTAACGTGAGTATCCCAAAGGTATTTATTACAGTATACTCCGGTGACGGCGGGGAGGAAAGATGCTTTTGGTTCTTTTCTTTTGCGGCAAGGAAATGGGTTTGACCGCTTTGCTCGCATTTGGTATCATATCGATGCATGCAGTTCTATGATATTTGTTTGAAGGG
>CAYLSR010000207.1:0-3892 GCA_964385855.1 uncultured Mogibacterium sp. | reverse complement strand
AAGCGCTGAAACAAAAAACCGGGGAGGTATGGATATGATATTGGCAGATAAGATCATCGAAAACAGAAAGAAAAACGGCTGGTCGCAGGAAGAGCTCGCGGACCGGCTCGGCGTGTCGAGGCAGTCGGTCTCCAAGTGGGAAGGCGCTCAGGCGGTGCCGGACATCAAGAAGATCATCCAGATGGCCGATCTCTTCGGCGTCAGTACAGATTATCTGTTGAAGGACGAAGTCGAGTCGGCGGGACCGCAGGAGTCCGCACCGGTCGACGCCGGGATCGAGGACGAGGTGCGGCAGGTGTCGATGGAAGAGGCCAGCGCGTTCCTGGAGCACAATGAGAGGGCGGCGAGGACCATTTCCACGGGCGTCATGCTGTGCATCCTCTCGCCGGTGGCCTCGTGCGTGTTGGACGGGTTTGCCGAGATCGGCCTGATCGATGTCGTCAGTGAAGAGATCGTCGGGATCGTCGGCGTCGTGATCCTGCTGCTCATGGTCGCGGCTGCCATAGCGATGTTCCTGCTGATCGGGATGCGCGGCAGGGAGTTCGAATATCTGGAGCAGGTCAGCATCGACACCGCATACGGTGTGAGCGGCATGGCGAAAGAACGGCGCGCCGCGTACTCCGGGACGCACAGCCGCCTGCTGATCCTCGGGATCATCCTGTGCGTGATTTCAGCGGTCCCGCTGCTGCTGATGACGATCGTGAAGTATTCCAACAATACCGATGTGCTCCCGGTCATCGGCACCGCGGTCATGCTGATCATGGTCGCGGTCGGCGTCAAGATGATCGTCCTGACGTGCATCCGGCAGGGCGGTTATGACAGGCTGCTGGAAGAAGGGGATTATACCAGATTGAATAAAAGAGCCGGCAAGTATGACGGCATCTACTGGGCGATCGTTCTGGCAATCTATCTCGGCTGGAGCTTCTACAACATGGGCTGGCAATACACCTGGGTCGTGTGGCCGATCGCAGGGGTGCTGTTCGCGGCATACCGCGAGATCGTCAAGACGATCATCCGGTCGCGGAACTGAAAAAGCCTGCGCGAAGGCAGGCGGTCTACACCTCTACAGGGGTGTGCTCAAACAGGTCTGAAGCTTTATCGGAGCGGATGTGATAGAGGCGGTACTCGTCCGCAGTGAGTGCGGTCCCGTCGCGAAAGACCGGAAGCGCAGCATCGAGCCTGTCCGGTTCGATGCGGACCGCGATCCCGCAGCTCGTCGAGATCGCCCGCGGGACCGGCATGATGGTGCAGCCGACCGGCTTGAGGAGCTTCTCCGTGGAGATCGCGCCGTGCGTGGATTCAAATGTGAAGAGATAGTATTCGTCGATCATTTCAGGATATGTTCAGAAGCTGCCGCAGCCCGGGACCGGACTGCGGCAGCTTTTCAGATTTCTTTCAGATCCGGGTGTTTGCAGATCTATCAGCCTACAGGGTGATGACCTTGGAGACTTCCTGCATCGCGCCGAGGATGTCGTACATGTTGCTGACCGTGCCGACCTTGCAGTCTTCCTTGATGCCGAAGAAGTTCAGGCAGGTCCCGCAGACGAGGACTTTCGTACCTTTTTCGATCAGGGTGTTCAGGTTGTCGATGATCTGCGGTTCCACGCCGGTCGTCAGCTTGACGCCGCCGTTCATGAACAGCACGTAGGCCGGGATGTTCTCGCTCTCGGAGAGCGTGTAGATCGCCATCTTCGCGAGGTTGCCGCCCAGGACGTCGTCCCCGGAGCCGACGGTCGCCTTGTTGAAGAAGACCGCGTAGGAGCCTTCGTCGAACCCGTGCGCAGCTTCCGGGATCGTCCCGTCGCCTTCCGCGAAGGTGACCAGGAACTTGTCGCCTTCCGGCGCTACAGAGACCTCTCTGCCGTAGGTCTTGCCCAGGCGCGTGAGGTTGTCGATCTGCGTCTGCCCGTCGACGATGATCGAGACATCCGGAGTGCCCTTGTCGAGCTCCTTCTTGGCCATGATGACCGGGATCGGGCATGCTTTGCCGCCAGCATCTATCTTCATGTTGTTTCCTCCATTTCATTGATGATACGATAGAAATCCATTTACTTCAATATCATACCGCGCCACCCGGCTGACTTCAAATAAAAACCGGCGCTTCCGCGATAAAAATCCATAGATTATCCCGATACATCCGGTCCGTCCGATTGTTTCTCTCTATAGTTCGGCCGGGAAGCTTTATCGTCAGGTCCGAAACTGATATTCTGATACATGCGGGGCATCCGGCCGGAGGAGTGCCGGAATAGAAAAAAATGACAAAAGGAGTTGTAAAGAATGGAACTGATCAAAGAACTGCCTCAGGTATTTGACGAATTTGCCGAAGCGAGGAAGAATTCATTTATCGCCGTGAAGGAGATCAAGGATAAGGGGATCCCGGTCATCGGCTCATACTGCACGTATTTCCCTGCGGAGCTGGCGCTCGCCGCGGGCGCGGCTTCGGTCAGCCTGTGCTCGACCTCCGGGGAGACGATCCCGGTCGCGGAGCAGGATCTGCCGGCCAACCTGTGTCCGCTGATCAAATCCAGCTACGGATTCGGCAAGGCGGACAAATGTCCGTACTTCTACTTCAGCGACATCGTCGTCGGCGAGACCACCTGCGACGGCAAGAAGAAGATGTATGAACTCATGGCGGACTTCAAGGACGTCTTCCTGATGGAGCTCCCGAATTCCCAGAAGGGCCTGGCGCTCGACGTCTATAAGGCGGAGACGATGCGACTCAAGGCGTACATCGAGGAGAAGTTCGGCGTGGAGATCACGGAGGAGAAGATCCGCGAGGCGTGCCGCGTCGAGAACGACATCCGCAGAGCCAAGAAGCGCCTCGCGGATGTGATGAAGCACGACCCGGCGCCGATCACCGGCATGAACCTCTTCAAGATCCTCTACGGCAGCGGCTTCAAGTTCGACCGCTACGCGATCGCGGATGAGGTCAACGCCATCGCAGACAAGATCGAAGCCGAGTACGCGGAAGGCAAGATGATCGAGAAGCGGCCGCGCGTTGTCATCACCGGCTGCCCGATCGGCGGCGTGACCGAGAAGGTCATCAACGCGGTCGAGGACAACGGCGGTGTCGTCGTCGGATTCGAGAACTGCGTCGGCGCGAAGCAGTTCGACCTGCTCGTCGATGAGGAGGCGGAGGACATCTGGGCGGACAGATATCTGCAGATCGGCTGCTCGGTCATGGCACCGAACCCGAACCGCTACGAACTCCTCGGCAGGACGATCGACGAGTATCACGCGGACGGCGTCCTCGAGATGACGCTGCAGGCGTGCCACACGTACAACATCGAGCACAAGGCGATCGAGAAGTTCTGCGTCAACGAGAAGAAGACACCATACTTCATGGTCGAGACCGACTACTCCACGGCGGACGTCGGACAGCTCAACACCAGAATCGCGGCATTCCTCGAGATGCTGTAGGATGATGACACGGGGACGGTTCTTTTGTCAGCTTTTCTGCTCCGGAAGTTTCGCCTTTTCGCCAGTTGTTTTTGTCTGAAGACAATCGAAAACCGGGAATCAGGCGAAAAGCCGGTCTGGCGACAACTCGGATAGTTTCCGACCAGAAAAAACGTATTGGATTCGTTCCACGGACGCCAACCATACGGGGAAAGAAGCCGAGAGATTATTTATTGTAATGAAAACAACCGTTTTAAACAAAGACAACGTATAGGAGCTTCAATGATAAGGCAAGGTAATACGGTTTAAACCCAGGATCTCCTTGCTTATCACCATTTTAGAGATGAAAACCGTATTGGACTCGCATGTTTTTGCAAGCCAATACGGTTTTCTTGGTTGTAAAACCCGTACAATGCTGTTTCCTGAAAAAGCTGACAAAAGAACCGTCCCAATGTCATTTAGTTAAGTTTTTTCCTTCAATATTAATGATTAG
>CAYLSR010000206.1:0-3918 GCA_964385855.1 uncultured Mogibacterium sp. | reverse complement strand
ACCTTGCCGACCTGAACATACGCGGCGATCGCCACATAGGCATCGTTGCGGACAGGGAAATTCTTAACGGTTGCAGAAGTCGTGCTGCCGCCCTCAACGAGATTGACATACTCCCAGTTCCCATCCGTCGGATTCTTAATGTAAAACATATAGCCGGAAGCACCCGGGACCTCGTCCCACTCCATATCCAGCGCACGGCTGTGTTCATTCTCTGCGGAGTGGAGCGTCGTAGCTCCCGGTGTCGGGATGGAACTCTCGCTGCTGCTGAGATCCAGCTCCACATTCACGCCGGATTGCGCTCCGAGCGGACCGGCGCCCTCTTCAGGCTGGACTTCGTCTTCCACCACGCCGGCTGCTTCAGCCGTGGTATCTTCGGCTGCATCCGCCACAACTTCAGCTTCTTCCTCTGTCGTCTCTGTCACTTCAGGATCCTGAAGATTGGCTCCATTGACCGCATACACATCAAAAGAGGCCGTCCCGATGAGGAGCGCCAGGCTGAGCAGGATGCTGATCTTTTTCTTGTATTTCATAAACTTCTCCATTGTCTGTAACTGAAGATGAGGCTTGTTAAACAGGTGCACATACACTATAGATTTTACCCGATACGGCGCCGGATGTCAACCTTGCCCGCCCCATACAATCTATTTAGAGGTACCCTACTTCTTGCTGTTCATAAACTCCAGATACCGCGGCAGGATATCCTCCGGCTTGCCGATGTCGATCATCTCGCCGTCGTTGATCCACAGGACCTGGTTGCACAGCTCCTTGATCGTCCCCAGGCTGTGGGAGACGATCACGACCGTCCGGGTGTCGTCGGAGATGAGCTCCTTCATCTTGTTGTAGCTCTTCTCCTTGAAGCGCTGGTCGCCGACGCTGAGGACCTCGTCGATCAGCATGATGTCGGTCTCAAGGATCGCGGTGATCGCGAACGCCAGCTTGGAGTACATGCCGGACGAATACGTCTTGACCGGACGGTCGATAAAGACGCCGATGTCCGCGAACTTGATGATGTCCTGCTCCTTCGCAGCGATCTCTTCCTCGGAGAAGCCGAGCAGCAGCCCCGAGAGGTAGATGTTCTCGCGGCCGGTCAGCTTCTTGTTGAAGCCAACGCCGATGGACAGCAGCGAGATGGTATGTCCGTGCAGGTCGATCGTCCCCTCGTCCGGCGAGAAGATGCCGGCGATCGCGCGGAGCATCGTGGATTTGCCGCTGCCGTTCTTGCCGACGATGCCGAGGATCTCGCCCTCTTCGAGTTCGAAGCTGATGCCCTTGAGCGCTTCAAAAACCTCGACTTTGTTCCTGAGCTTGGTCCAGGAGGACCGGATCGAGGACTTCTTGAGCCCCCGGTAGTTGATATGAAGGTCCGTGACCGTTAATGCTATTTTTTTCTCTTCCATCAGATCACCCTTCTCCTAGATCACCTTCGCGTAGCTGTTCTCGTTCCTGTGGATCGCCCGGATGCCGCACCAGCACAGGAACAGGCTGATCAGGCACCACACGGCCAGCTCCAGCAGATCCGGCATCTGATTGTAGAGCATGACCTGCCGCATCTCGTTCATCAGGAAGGCGACCGGGTTGACCTTGAGCAGGATGAAGCAGATGGTCCCGGAGAGCCGCTCCGAGATATTGAAGAAGACGCCGGACATGTAGAAGACCATCCGCATGATGATGTTGACCAGGTTGCCAAGGTCGCTCAGCGTGACGCCCCAGTTCATCAGGATCATGCCGAGGCCAAACGACAGCAGGTACAGCACGATCAGGGTCGGGATGATGAAGAGGATGTGCCAGCTGAGCCGGACACCCTGGAAGATCATGAGTCCGAACGCGATGACGATCGAGATCCCCATCTTGAAGAGGTATGTGCAGGACTTCGCCAGCAGCAGCACGTACTTCGGCAGGTAGACCTTGGTGACCAGATCGCGGTTCTTGACGATTAGGTGGACGCTGCCGGTGATCATGCGGTTGAAGAACTCCCAGCAGGTCAGCCCGACGAAGACGAACGATGCGAAATACGGTGTGCTGTTCTGGAACACCACGCCGAAGATGAACGTGTAGATCAGCATGAAGCACAGCGGCTCGAGCACCCACCAGAGCCAGTTCAGCCTGGAATCCGCGACCTCGCTCTTGAGCTCGGCCTTGGCGCTCCGCAGGGTGTATTTTTTGTACTTTTTGATGTTTTTAAAGAATCGGTTCATAATTCCCTCTGCTTTTTTCATTCGCTGAATAACATCTAATTATATCTTGTTACATTGCTGAATTCAACTCTAACCCGATTTATATTTTAATGTTTGTATAAAGCATGCGCGCATGATAGAATAAATAGGATATCCTCTCATCGGAGGACTCCGGGATCCTACCATTCAGGAGAGTACCATTGACAAAAGCACGTTCCGACAATCTGAAATACATCCTCATGGCGGTCCTCGCGGTCGTCCTGTGCTGGCTCTTCCCTTACACCGGCGACGACTGGGCCTGGGGCAGCAGCATCGGGATCGAGCGCCTGTCCACCTGGTTTGACAACTACAGCGGCCGCTACCTCGGCAACCTCATCGTGCTGGCCATGACGCGCTCCCGGATTCTCCGGGCGGTCGTCATGAGCCTGACCCTGACCGGGAGCGTCTGGTGCATCGAAAAGATCACGCAGCGCCGCTGGGCGTTCATCGTCTCCGTGCTCAGCCTTCTGCTCCTGCCGAGGCTCGTCGCGCGGCAGGCGGTGGTCTGGACGGCCGGCTTTGCGAACTACGCGACGTCAATCTTCCTGACGCTGGTCTTCTTCGTCTGGCTGAACGCGCATCCGGTGACGAAGGATCGTTACAGGGCACCGGTCTCCGCCGCGCTCCTGCTCGCGGTCCTCGGCATCTGCAACACGTTGATCGTCGAGCACCTGACGGTCTTTCACGTCGCGGCGTCCGTGTGCCTGGTCCTGTATGGGCTCGCGTTCTGCAGGACGCTCCGGACCGACCTGCTCGCCTACGCAGTGGGCTGCATCTGCGGAGCCCTGTACATGTTCTCGAACTCCGTCTATCACTCGATCGCCACGAACGAAGACGGCTACCGTAAGATCGCCGGGGACGGACTCGTGACCCGCGCAGTCAAAAACTACTTCGGGGTCATCTACCACGAGGGCTATTTCAACAACCACTTCATCAACATCCTGATCTTCGCGGCCTGCGTGCTGCTGTTCATCCGGTTCGTCCGGAAAAAGCCGGACCGCCTGCAGCTGTTCGCCGTGGTGGTCTGCCTGCTGGTCATGGCGCTTTTCATGGCCTACTCGCTCTATTATTTCAAGAACCACGGCTATGATTACAAGGCCTACAAGATCACGCAGAGAGTCCTCTTCGAGGGCTGCCTGACGGCGGCCAACCTCGTCGCAACGATCCTGCTGTCGCTCCTCACGACCCGGGAGAAGCGGATCAATCACCGGATCGCCCTGCTGTGGCTTGCGGCGCTCATGATGATCGCGCCGCTGTTCGCCGTCACGCCGATCGGGAGCCGGTGCTTTTTCTCGTCCTACATCGTGCTGGTCCTGATCGTCTGCGAACTGTACAAGTGCATTCCGGTCAGCGGCGCCGGCGAAAAGCTCCGGAAGGCCGCGCTGGCCGCCGGCTGCCTGCTCATCATCGTCTGTACGGTGTATCATTTCTACGTCTTCTCCGCCATCTACCGGGCGGACATGCAAAGGCTGCAGCACGTCCGGGAAGGAGTCGCCGCCGGGCAGAAGAGCGTGGAGCTGACGCACCTGCCATATGAAGAAAAACTCTGGACCGCGACGCCGTTCAAGGAAGACGACATCTGGGAGACCCGGTATAAGCTGTTTTACGGGATCCCGGAGGACGTCGACCTGGTGATCGTCGACTATCCGGAGGATAGTGTCAACTGACCTATGAAAACGAGACATGCTGACGCCAGTCTCGAAGG
>CAYLSR010000205.1:0-3919 GCA_964385855.1 uncultured Mogibacterium sp. | reverse complement strand
GGCTGACTGCGCGGCAGCGGCCTTCCGTGAACTCCGGACGGATGAAGACATCCCGGAGGTAGGTTTTGTCCCGAATGTCCAGATAGACGTCCCGGTACAGACCGCCGTAGGTCAGATAATCGATGACATTGCCGAACGGTGGGATGTTGACGGATTCCCGCGTGTCGAGCCGGACGGTAATGGTGTTGTCCTTGTTGTATTCGACCGCGTCCGAGATGTCGACGGTGAATGCCGTGTAGCCGCAGTGATGCTCCGCGACCTTGATCTCGTTCACGTAGACGATGGCGTCGTGCGCGGCGCCCTCGAAGGTCAGAAGGAGGGCGTTCGCCTTCCAGGAGTACGGGACGCGGAGCGTCCGTTCGTACTTGCAGAGAACCTGATAGTCCTGCTCATCGAAGTAGTGGAACGGGAGTTCTTTCACGGTGTGCGGCAGGCGGATCTTCTCGGTGGCTTCCTGCGTGAAGTCGCTCGCGAAGCGCCAGTCATTGTTGAGGTAGATTCTTTCACTCATAGGTATCACTTTCCTTTATCGCAAAATCATATATATTGTATCATAGTTCCAATATAAATGATACATGTGGTGTCAATTATTGATGGCCGCCGCGGAGCCTGCCGTCCCTCGCGGGATCGAAGTCCGTCAGCAGACGGACGGCTTCCGACGCGAGGATCAGCCCGGCCGCGGAAGGGACGAACGCGGTGGAGCCCGGGATCGACCGCCTGCCCGAGGCCGCCTTTTCGGCTTCCAGCGCCTTCAGGAGTTCTTGCGCCGGCAGGATCGGCGGTTCTTCGGAATACACGACCGTCAGGCCCGGGATCCCGCGCTTTCGAAGCTCGGTCCGGAGCACCTTTGCGAGCGGATCCGTGTGCGTTTTGTAGATGTCCGTGACGACGAGCCGCGTCGGATCGAAGCGGTTGCCGCAGCCCAGGGCGGAGAGGATCGGTACGCCGGCCTCGCGGCAGCGGACGATGAGGTCAATCTTGGCGGTGACCGTGTCGACCGCGTCGATCACGAGGTCGTACCGGGACAGATCAAACCGATCCGCGATCTCCGGCAGGTAGAATACCGGGAACGCGGTGACCTCGATGTCCGGGTCGATGTCCCGGACGCGGTTTCGGAACGCGTCGACCTTGTATTGCCCGAGCGTGCTTCTGAGCGCGATGATCTGCCGGTTGAGGTTGGTCTCCGCGACGCGGTCGTCGTCGATGAGATCGAGCCGGCCGACCCCGCTCCTGGCCAGCGCCTCCACCGCGTAGCCGCCGACGCCGCCGACGCCGAAGACCGCGACGTGACAATGCCGCAGCCGCTCCATTGCTTCCGGACCCAGCAGGATCCCGGTGCGAAGATACTGATCTTTCATTTCGTTATCGGTCCTTTCCCGCGGACTGCCCGCGGTCTTCTCCGACAAGTCTATCAATTTGCGCGATAGAAATCCAGTATTTTCTATGGTATAGTGTATAGAAGCGGGTCCCGTCCGGACCCGCGGGAAGGCTGAACTGAACGCAGAGGAACTCAAATGGAATTATACCTTGGCTGCCACCTGTCCTGCGCGGGCGGCTACGAACAGATGGGGAAGGACGCGGTCTCGATCGGCGCGAACACCTTCGCGTTCTTTACGAGGAACCCGAGGGGCGGCCGGAGCAAGGTGATCGATCCGGCGGATGCCGCGGCGCTCCGGGCGATCCTCGAGCAGAACGCGTTTGGGCGGCTGGTCGCGCACGCGCCGTACACGCTCAATCCGTGCTCAAAGGACCCGAAGGTCCGGGAGTTCGCGCGTCTCTGCATGACGGAAGATCTCGTCAAGATGGAGCTGATCCCGGGGAATTACTATAACTTCCATCCGGGAAGCCATGTCGGGCAGGGGACGGAAGCCGGGATCCGCATGATCACGGAGCTCCTGAACGAGGTGATCCGCCCGGAGCAGACGACGGTCCTGCTCCTCGAGACGATGGCCGGCAAGGGCACGGAGATCGGCGGGCGGTTTGAAGAGCTTGCGGCGATTCTGGAAGGCGTGAAGCTGCACGATCACATCGGCGTCTGCCTGGACACCTGCCACATCCACGACGGCGGTTACGACCTCGTCGGGGATCCGGAAGGGGTGCTGGAGGCGTTCGACCGCGTGATCGGGCTGGACAGGCTCCGCGCGCTGCACATAAACGACAGCAAGAACCCTGTAGGAGCCCGGAAGGACCGGCACGCGAAGATCGGCGAAGGAGAGATCGGGACGGAGGCGATCCTCCGGTGGATCACCCATCCGAAGCTGGCCGGCCTGCCGTGCATCCTGGAGACGCCGCAGGAGGATCTGAACGGATACGCGGCGGAGATCCGCATGCTGCGGGAAGGAGCGAGATGATGAACTATCTGGAACTGGTGATCCGCACCTCGGAAGCGGGACTGGAAGCCGTCAGCGCAGCCCTCATGGGGCTCGGGATCAGCGAATTTCTCATAGACGATCCCGGCGTGGACCGGGAGATGGCCGATCACGTTCTGCCATCGGAATACGTGGACCGGGAGGAGCTGCTCGCGGAGCCGGACCGGGAACCGTCTGTGACGGTCTGGTTTGAGAGCGATCCGGCCGGTGTGCGGATGGCGTCCGAAGTCCACCGGGCGATCCGGGCGCTGCGCGAGGCGGCCGACCGCGGGGCATACGGAGACGCGTTCGACCCCGGCAGCCTGGAGATCACGACGGAGCTCCGGCGGGACGACGAATGGAAGGACAACTGGAAGCAGTATTACGCGCCGGTCCGCATCGGGGACCGGATCGTCGTGCGGCCGTCCTGGGAAGCCTATGACGCGGCAGATCCCGAAGACATCGTCATCGCGGTCGACCCGGGCATGGCGTTCGGGACCGGCACGCACGAGACGACGCGCATCGCGGCGCGGCTGATGGAGAAATACCTGCGCAAGGGCGACCGGGTGCTGGATGTCGGCTGCGGTTCCGGGATCCTGTCCATCATCGCGGTGAAGCTGGGCGCCTCGGAGGCGTTCGGGATCGATATCGACCCGGAGGCCGTCTGGGCTTCGCAGGAGAATTTCATCCTGAACGAGGTGGAGACGGCCGCGGAAGCGCGGTACGGCGATCTGACGGCCGGCGTGGATCGTACGGCGGATCTGGTCACCGCCAATCTTCTGACCGGGCTGATCGAGCAGCTGACCCCGGCCGTGCCCGCGCACCTCGTGCCGGGCGGGATCTACATCTCCTCCGGGATCCTCTCGGAGCACGAAGACCGCATCCGCGCGGTGCTGGAGGCGAACGGATTTGAGATCCTGGAGGTCCTGACGGAGGGCAGCTGGTGCGGCTTTGCGGCGGAGCGCAGATGACGCGGCTGATTCTTAGGAATTACATTGCAAAACAGCCGCTTTACAGTTACAATAAATTGTGAATATCAACAGATTCCATTCCCGGTCCGCCGGGAGGACGGAACCACACAGAGGAGGACGGAAGGATGCCTATCAAAGTACCGAATGATCTGCCGGCAATCGACACGCTGACCAAGGAGAACGTATTCGTCATGACGGATACCCGCGCGATGACGCAGGACATGCGTCCGCTCCGGATCCTGCTGCTCAACCTGATGCCGACCAAGATCGATACGGAGACGCAGCTGACGAGGCTGCTGGGCAACACGCCGCTCCAGATCGAGCTGGAACTGCTGCAGACCGCGACGCACAAGGCGACCAACACCTCGGAAGAGCACATGATCGCTTTCTACAAGACGTTCAACGATGTCCGCAGCGAGAACTATGACGGGATGATCATCACCGGCGCGCCTGTGGAGCTCATGCCGTTTGAAGAAGTTGATTACTGGGAAGAGCTCTGCGAGATCATGGAATGGTCCAAGACGCACGTCCACAGCACCTTCCACATCTGCTGGGGCGCGCAGGCCGGGCTTTACTATCACTACGGCGTCCAGAAACATC
>CAYLSR010000204.1:0-3930 GCA_964385855.1 uncultured Mogibacterium sp. | reverse complement strand
CATGACAATGGTGAACGGCTTCTTGTCCGGATCCACATCCGCGTCAAAAGCGCCGCCGGATTCCCACGTCTCATAGATGCGATCCTCAAAGTCCTTGGGATCGTAGGTCTTTGCTAAATTTCTCTTCATGTGTCTCTCCCCTTCAGTTGTATTCTGTAAATTCCGGCTCCGGCAGGTGTACTGCTGCCGGGATCATTTCTCTTTTATTCCAGTTCAGAAGACCTGATGTCGGATGATCTCCATCTGGCGGTCGACATCGGCAAGCGTCTTGGCACACTGCTTCAGCTGCTCCTGAACCTCCTCGGTCAGCACTCCGCGATTCTTGTATTTCAGTTCGTGTTCGAGGCTGGCCCAGGTGTCCATGGCAATGCTCCTGAACTGGATCTCGACGGGAACCGTTGCCTTGGAATTGACGAGAAATACCGGGATCGATATGACCACGTGGAGACTGCGGTATCCGCTCTCCTTCGGATTTTTGCAGTAATCCTTGATCTTGATGAGCTTGACGTCGGATTGCTTGAGCAGGAGCTCCGACATCGTGTAGACATCCTCCTGATAATTGCAGACAACGCGGATGCCGGCGATATCGTAGACCTCTCTGCGTACGACGTCCAGATTGTGGATGGGATCCTCGATCCCGTAGCGCTCCGCCTTTTCAATCATGCTGTCGAAACTCTTGAGGCGGGACTGCATATGGTGGATCGGGACATAAGAATGCTTCATCTGGAAATCATCCCCCAGCACGTCGAGTTTCGTGCTGACCTCCCGGATCGCGGCGCTGTAGACCAGGTTGATGTCCTTGATCTGCTCCCGGAGCTCCTGATTGTCCCGAAGTTCCTTCGGCAGCGTGTCGCGCATGTTATCCGGTTTGTAATACTGGGAAAATGCCATTTACTACTGAATCTCCTTAGAAAAAAAGTAACTGTAACCCGACAATGAACATATCAAGTTATTATATCACATCAGCCCATCGATTTGAACTGTAGATTTCAGTAATACTCATTCATTCAAAAGATACCGGTAGAATAATTCATTAAGGAGATAAGACTTGCCCGCGCGCCTTGCTCCTGTTATTACCTTTACAAGACCATTCCAACGCATGTCTGCCAGTTGTTCAACATATTTACTCCTGCTGAATTCCATAGTTGATCCGCGCCTCCGTGTAATATATCTTACAGTACTTTAAAATGTATAAAATACATCTCGGAAGATGTCAATAAACGCCATTCGTTTTTGTATTTCCAAGCAATTCCATGACCTCCTTCGCAATGATATACAGCCTTTGAACATAGAAAAACCGCAGCTTTAGCATGCGGCATGTAAAGGTGGCTGACTGCTTGGTCATATGCTATTCATTCATATCGACAAACGGGAATTTGCCGCTTTATCCAATCCTCAAAGCCGTAAACAGCAAGCTGATCTGAGGTATGATGAAGTATATTTATTATTGTAAACAGCTCGTCAAATACCGATTTACATATTTCCTATAGATCTGTATTACTTGCAAGATACCATCTGCAGCGAGATCCCGTGTGCCGCGGCAGGCATCGCCTGCCTGCTGCTGGGACATGAGGCGCGAACTTACAACCCCAGCGCCTCCTTCGCCAGCTGATCCGCCTTCTCGTTATAGCGGTTGCCGGCGTGCGCCGTAACTTTGACGAATGTGATCTTCATGCGCTTCCTCGCCTCCGCGACGTAGCGCTTGTAGCTCTGCGTCATCGGCAGGTTGGCCTTCCATTCGTCGTTGCCCCACTTGCCGACGCCGTTGTAGTCGTGGCAGATCCGCACGGCCGGGATGTCGTGATCCAGGCACCAGGCGATCGCGAGCCGGGCGCCCATGATCTCGCCTGCCACGTTGCGGAGTTCCGCGGCGTCCGCGTCATCGAAAGCCTCATTCAGGCAGATCTCTTCCTCGCCGCAGAGCAGGACCACGCCGCACGAATACCGGCGCGTGGTGTGATCGTAGCTGCCGTCGACATAAGCCGTGACCTCCCGGTCCGGTCCGGCCTGCGCCGGCGCGCCGCCGCCGAGCCAGGCCTCCGCCTCGGCCCGGTCCGCGAAGCCCTTGTATTCGGCGCCTTTAAAGCCGTCCACCTGGGCTTTGCATTCGTCCCAGGTGCGGTAGATCCCCGGCTGCCGGCCGGCCCGGACCGCGTAATAATTCTTCTTTGCCATAGTTCCTCCGTGGCGGGTCTCCAGATTTTTGAGAAACGTGAGCCGGTGGATCGGGGTGATCCCGAACGTCCGGATGCCCTCGTAGTGCGCAGCCGTGCCGTAGCCCTTATTGCTCGCGAATCCGTACCCCGGATACTGGTCTTCCATCTCGATCATGAAGGTGTCCCGGGCCACCTTGGCGACGATCGAAGCCGCCGCGATCGACAGGGACGACGCGTCCCCGTGGACGATCCCCTCCTGCGGGATGTCGACGCCCTCCAGCGTCAGCGCGTCGATCAACAGAAGGTCGATCCGCGCGCCCGGGATGCGGGCTTCCATCTGCTGCTGCGCGCTCCGGACCGCCCGGCGCATCGCCTGCTTGGTCGCCTGGAGGATGTTGATCTCGTCGATCTCCTGCGCGGAAGCGATCCCGATCCCGTACGCCAGCGCGCCCGCGCGGATCTCGAGGTCCAGCGCGGCCCGCTTCTTTTCGGTCAGCTTCTTGGAATCATCGATGCCGAGGACCTCCCAGGATTCCGGCAGCACGACGCAGGCCGCGTACACCGGTCCGGCCAGCGGCCCCCTGCCGACCTCGTCGACCCCTGCGATATAGCGGTGTCCCCGCGCCCGCAGCTCCGCCTCGTGCGCGGTCATCTCCGCGAGCTTCTGCCGCTGTTTTTCCAGCCTCTCCTGCTTCGTCATACCGTTTCAGACTCCTCCGATGCATTTAATACAGGCGGTTCCAGCGTGATCCGGCCGATCTTGCCGGCGCGGAACTCGTCGATCACCGTGCGCCCCGTGCGTTCATAGTCGATCCGCTTGCCCGGGAGCAAAAAGCCCCGCTTGCGCGCGATCGCCTCCATGTTTTCCAGCGCGTCCTCCGTGACCTCGTCGAGCCGGTACCGCTCCTGCATCTTTTCCGGATACCGCTGCCCCAGGACCCGGATCAGTTCAAGCCCGAGGTCCTGTGTGTTCAGGATCTCGTCCTTGATGCTTCCGCAAAAGGCGAGGTTCAACCCCACCTCCGGATCCTCAAACTTCGGCCAGAGGATCCCCGGCGTATCCAGCAGCTGCATGCCGTTTTCGAGTGTGACCCACTGCTTGCCCTTCGTGACGCCCGGGCGGTCGCCGGTCTTGGCGCTCTTCCGGGCGGTCAGCCGGTTGATCAGCGAGGACTTGCCGACGTTCGGGACGCCGACGATCATCATGCGGATCGGCCGCGTCATGCTGCGCTCCGCGTTTCGCTCCTCCTGGATCTCGTCGAGCAGGCGATAGAGCTTCTTGACGTTCTCGCCGGTCTGGTTGTTCATCTCGAGCACGCGGTGCCCTTCCCGGCGGAACACCTCCGCCCAGGCGCGCGTCGCCGCGGCATCGGCCAGGTCCGCTTTACCGAGGACCACGATCCGCCGTTTCTGCCCGATCAGCTCATTGATGATCGGATTGCGGCTGGAGACCGGGATCCGGCTGTCCACGATCTCGATGACGACGTCGACCGCCTTGAGGTTCGCCTGGATCAGCTCCCGCGTTTTTTTCATATGTCCCGGATACCAGTTGATGTGTTCGATCATAGTTCCTTCCCGTCCCGCCGGCCGCCTGCCGGCCTGAATGTCCCGATATAAGGAAAAATGCATACCATTGGGACATCCGCTGGTATGCATTCGTGTTTACAGGTGATTGCGCTATTACTTGAGCGTCTTGATCCTTGCAGCCTTGCCGGTCCTCTCGCGCATGTAGTTGAGCTTCGCTCTTCTGACTCTGCCGCGCTTGACCAGTTCG
>CAYLSR010000203.1:0-3952 GCA_964385855.1 uncultured Mogibacterium sp. | reverse complement strand
CTGCCGGTGTGGAGCGTCAGCTCGACCAGCGTGTATCCGTCATACCGTTCCAGCACCCGGACGTCCGTCACGGCATCCTTGCCGCCCTCGGCCATCACCGCGCGCTCCACCTGATCCTCATACGGGCGTCCGATCGGCAGATCGATCGTAAAAGCATCCCGATCGATCACGCCGTGCACGACGGCCCGGTACCGCTTGCGGACGGTCTGCTTGCGCATCTGGTCTGAGATGTCGTTCTGGGCGTTCGCGTTTTTTGCCACGATCACGATTCCGGAGGTGTCCATATCCAGCCGGTTGGCGAAGCGCACCTTGAACTGCTGCCCGGTATCCTGCATGTATTTCATGATGCCGTTCGCGAGGGTATGATACGGATGGCCTTTCGTTGGATGAACGGTGATCCCCGGCTGCTTGTCGAGGATCAGCAGGTCTGCATCTTCATACAGAGGATGGACGGGGATGTCTTCCGGCGGGAAATCGCTGGACTCGGTCGGGAGGCGGATCCCGATGAGATCTCCGGCAGAAGGGCGGATGTATCCGGGCGTCTGTACGCCGTTCAGGTCCACCAGCTCCTGGAATTTCATCTTGGTTTTAAATCGGCTCGAAAACCGGAAGTTGCGCCGGAGGATCTGGTTGATCGTCAGGCCTTCTTCTTCAGTTGTAACTGTATGGGTGTATTTCGTCATGTTCTGATTGTGCTTATAAGAGTTTTGCCGAGAGCTTCTGCCAGTAATCATAGCCGTCAAACCGGATGAGCCGGATCGTCTTATCCGACTGCCGGACTTTGACACACTCGACCTTCTCCTGAAGGATCTCGAGCCCGTCGTAGGAGATCAGCAGGCGGTCGTCCCGCGTGCGGCCGATCGGGAGGATCGTCACGACGCGGGAAGCCGGGTACATCACGCTGGTATAGAAGCAGCGGTACGCATTGGTATTGGATGGCGCGATCGGCGTCATCTGGAGGACGTCGAGCTCCGGCGAGACGATGGAGCCTCCCAGCGAATAGTTGTACGCCGTGGATCCGACAGGGGTCGAAATCAGGATCCCGTCGCCGCTGAAATTCTGGATCCAGGTCTGATCGACGCGGACTTCCATGTGCGTGATGTGCGTATAGGGTCCGCGGACCATGATCTCGTTGAGCCCGAGGCACCGGGTCACACCGCCTTCCGTGTAGATTTCCGCTTCGATCGGTCGGATCTCCTGAAGGCTGTAGGTGCCGGATTCGTAGAGGGGGAGAAACCGCTCGACGTCATCCGGCATCAACTCCTGGAAGAAGCCGAGGTGGCCGGTGTTGATGCCGATGATCGGACAGGACGGAAAATCACACTGATGGATGAAGTGCAGGAAGGTACCGTCTCCGCCGATGCAGGCGATGAGATCGGCAT
The DNA here is from genome assembly GCA_964385855.1 of uncultured Mogibacterium sp. GTDB lineage: Bacteria > Bacillota > Clostridia > Peptostreptococcales > Anaerovoracaceae > CAYLSR01. The sequence continues at coordinate 2,570 of CAYLSR010000203.1, read as the reverse complement.
CCGGCTGATAACGGTCCATGATCTCAAAATCGTGGTCGAGGAGGACCGCGCAGAACTTCTCATACGCTTCGTTGGAAAGTTTTGTTTCGTTTTTGTAAATATAGATCTTTTTCATCGTGATTCGTATTCACATTCTGAAGATGATGTGATATAATAATAAGCTGGATTATCGTAAGATGGATGAGTATGCTTTCATCACTTATCAGTATAACATATTTCAGACGAGAGGGGAACTCATGGAGCTCACAGATCTGTATTGCATCCTGGATATCGAAGAGCCGAAGGAATTCACTTTTTACGAGAACATGGCCGCGCTGCTGGAAGAAGACCGCAGCATCGATCCGGAGCTTCTGGAAGAGCTCATCGCTTCCGTGGAGGAGGAGACCTTTGCGGAACTCCTCGAATCGTATTTTGATGAATTTATGCGCCGCATCCCGGATCAGTATGTCGACCTCTACGTTACGGTCGAAACGATCAAACGCGCTGTGACAGGCGCTGCCGGACCGGCCGCACTCGCGGAGGCGATCGACCGCTTCCGCAGATGGTATGTGATCGATCTGCTCGTGACAGATCAGACGAGCGGAGAGGAACTGTCCGTGCGGGACGCCCGATACAATATTGCGGCTTTGGTTTTTACCGATGAAATCTGCGATTATGATTTTACGAGGGCCTACGAATACGGAGCCGACGGATACGATGTGCGCTTCAGCCGTCTGATCGACGCGGAGTGATGAGCAGGCTGCAGCGGAAAGGAATGCATGAAACTCAGGATCATCTCTAAAAGCGGCCGGGTCCCGGCCTATGCGACGCCGGGTTCAGCCGGCATGGACTTACATGCATATCTCGAGGCGCCGGTCCTCCTGCGGCCGATGGAGCGGACGCTGATTCCGACCGGTCTCTTTGTGGAGATCCCGGCCGGCTATGAAGGACAGGTTCGCGCAAGGTCCGGCCTCGCGATCAAGAAGGGCATCGGCCTGGTGAACAGCATCGGGACCATCGATTCGGATTATCGCGGGGAGATCTGTATCCCGGTCATCAATTTCGGGCAGGAGGATGTCCTGATTGAGGACGGAGACCGGATCGCGCAGTTCGTCATCGCCCGGTATGAGCGGGCGGAGATCGAGCTGACGGATCAGCTTGAAGAGACGGAACGGGGAGCGGGCGGCTTCGGCCACACCGGAGTGAACGGATGATACTGGATCGACTGAAGCTGGAAGAACGGGAATATCAGGTGCTCGACGAACGCGCCGCGAAAGCGCGGGCGTCCCAAGGACGGCTGGCCTGGGAGGAACCCTGTGCATTCCGGACCGATTTTCAGCGCGACCGCGACCGCATCCTGCATTCCAAATCCTTCCGCCGGCTGATGCACAAGACGCAGGTCTTCCTGGCGCCGGAAGGGGATCACTACCGGACGCGGCTGACGCATACGCTGGAAGTCTCCCAGGTTTCCCGGACGGTGGCGAGAAGCCTGAATTATAACGAAGATCTTACGGAGGCAATCGCGCTCGGACACGATCTGGGCCATACGCCGTTCGGTCACAACGGAGAACGGGTGCTGGACCGCATCCATCCGGGCGGCTTCCGTCACAACGAGCAGAGCCTGCGGATCGTCGACAGGCTGGAAGAAACGCCGAAGCGGACGGGCCTCAACCTGACGGCTGAAGTCCGCGACGGGATTTTGCACCACAGCGGACCGGGCATGCCTTTCACGCTGGAAGGGCAGATCGTCCGCATCTGCGACCGCATCGCCTAAATCAATCACGATATCGACGACGCGCTCAGAAGCAGCGTGCTCCGGCAGGAGGATTTGCCGGAAGAGGACCTTAGGATTCTCGGCTATACACACACGGAGCGCATCAACAACCTGATCGTGGATCTGATCCGCGCCAGCGAAGGGATGGACGCCGTACAGCTCAGCGAGCCGTGCCGGGAAGCGCTCGATCATCTCCGGAGGTTCATGTTCCGCAACGTCTATCAAAGCCCGCGGGTCAAGAAGGTTGAAGACATGAACAAGGTCGACGCAGTCGTTCGCGAACTTTACATGCACTATCTGGAGTGCCCGGAGGAGCTGCCCGCGCTTTACCGGGAAGTCCTGGCGGAAGACGGTCCGGCTGTCGCCGCCAAGGATTATGTCTCCGGCATGACGGACCGGTACGCGCTGTCGCTGTACCGGGAGCTGTTCATTCCGGCGGGCTTCGGTGAATACTGATTACTAATTGCAACAGCTTGGGGAGGGAGCCATGGCGATCGATAACAACTTCATCGATGATCTCAAGAGCAGGATCGATATTGTTGATATCATCGGCCGTGAAGTCGCGCTCAAGAAGGCCGGGAGCAGCTACAAGGGGCTCTGTCCGTTTCACAGCGAAAAGACCCCGTCGTTCTCCGTCAGCGAGCAGAATCAGTTCTTCCACTGCTTCGGCTGCGGTGAGAAGGGCGACGCGATCGCCTTCGTCCGGCGCTTTTATAACCTGACGTTCATCGAGGCGGTCGAAAAGATCTGCGAGGATTACAACATCCCGATGCCGGAGGACTCCTACTCCGCACCGAAGGTCGATTACGACCGGTAT
>CAYLSR010000202.1:0-3972 GCA_964385855.1 uncultured Mogibacterium sp. | reverse complement strand
GAAAAAGTCCAACTTTTGGGGGTCACCTCACAATGTCAGCTTTGCAAATCACGGTAACACAGCAGCGGCTCACTCCTGCTGTAATCCCACGTATGGGTCGAGTCGCCGCCGCACACGAAACGCTCCGCACATGCCATGCACCTTGCGCTGTCCGCCGTTCGGTCGCGCCGGAACACCTGAAACCGGTGAAGCCACACGTCCATGAAATCGTCCGTCCGGATGTTTCCCTGCACCAACTCCGGCCGGTCTTCGACATCGAGGCACGCGCAGATGTCTCCGCTGCTTCGCACGCTGGCCGTCAGGATGCCGGCGCCGCACAGGAAGTAGTGGTCCCGGACCATCCGCTCGTCTTCGACGCCCAGGTAGTGCGAGCAGCCGAACGTCACTTCCATAGGGCAGCTCCGGTCGAACCGCTTTTCGCGGATATAGGAGAGCAGCCACCTGAACTGATCCGGCGACAGCAGGAGCTCTCCGGATTCGCAGGCTCTGCCGATTGGCTCTACGTTGATCGGCCGCCAGCTGGTGATGCCCTTCCCGGAAAGCAGGTCGTACAGCGGATCGAGATCCGCAAGGTTCCCCTGATGCAGGACGGTCGTCACCTGCGGGTCGAACCCGGCTTTCTGCAGGTTTTCAAGCCCGCACAAAGCCTGCCGCCACGCCCCTTTGTGACGCCGCAGGGCATCGTGTGACGATTCCATGCCGTCGAGGCTGACCGACACCGTAGCCATCCCGGCCTCCCGGAAGCCGAGCGCGGTCTGTTCGTCGATCAGCGTGGCGTTCGTCGTCATGCCCCATGAGAATCCCATCTGCCGGACGCACCTCGCGATCTCGAAGAAGTCCGGGTGCATCAGCGGCTCTCCGCCGGTCAGGCAGATCATCGGCTGATCCCGGCGATCCGGGTACTGCTGCCGGACGGATCTCAGCACGGACTCAACGTCCGACGCCGCGAGAGACTGCCCCGCGGAGGTGCAGCTGCTGCCGCAGTGGCCGCAGTTCAGGTTGCATCGGCTCGTGATCTCAAAAAACAGCCATCTCAGGTGCGGAGCCCTCCGAAGGTCCTCCCGATGCAGGGCGACCTGCTCCAGCTGCGAGCGCTTCAGCTCCGATACGTTCATCTTTCGACGTCTGTGGCCGGCGCCTCGCCTCCGCATTTCGGGCAGAAGCGCTCGTCATCGATCATATAATCCGTCACCCAGGAATACCCGCACTTTGCGCATTTGTGTTTCCTTCTTTCTGGCGGCGGCCCGTAGATGCAGGCAAAATCTTCCGGTATAAACTGCGGTCTTCCCAGCGGAGCCCCGCAGTAACGGCAGTATTTGTCGCCGCTGATATACGTGTTTTTGCAGTTTGCGCAGACTTTACGCATCGAGATCTCCATCCTTTGCCCTCCTTTACTCGACCGGCGAAAACTGATAAAGACCGCCGGTATTCATATTGACGATCGCCAGTTCCTCTTCGCTCAGGAATCCGTAATACGAGATCTGCCTGTCTTCATCCGGGCCGATCTGCTCCTCTCCGTTCCGTACAAACGTAGCATACGAGACCGTCATGGCTACGAAGTCCTCTGCCGACGACTCCCCGTTCGCGAACAACCGGTCCAGCTCCTCCTTCGTGACCCCGTAATCCGCCAGATCCTCGGTCACATAGGTGACGGCCGCTTCGCCGCGATACAGCTGGTAGCTCCCGCCATAGAAGTTGTCGTCCGTGACCTCTCTGTCCAGATACCACAGGAATCCGTTCTCAGCGCCCGGTTCACCAAAGATGAGGTATGACCCGTCCGAAGGCGACCAGGTCGTTCCGGCCAGATCGTTCGCCATGCCCGGCTCCGGCTCCACCGCGCCGCCGCAGCCTGCCATCACAGATGCCGCCAGAAGCAGCACCAATACCAGCGTTGCGATCCTTTTCATAGCTGTTGACCTCCACAGTCGTTTTTCTAGTTCCATTATACCATATAAAAGAATGAAAGAGGGACGGTACTTTTGCCAGGCAAAAGTATCATCCCTCTGTCGTACGTCATGCTGTCACATCATTCGGCCATACACTCGTTGACCCACTCAATGAAATTCTCGCTGCTGCTCCCTGTTCTCTCCGCCTGCGTGTGGCCCTGCCCCCAGACGGTCTCGAAATCCACACTCGCTACTGCATCATAATTCTCCAGTGCCAGCGCCAGATTCATTTCGGTCGCGAGTGCGCAGTCGCTCTGATTGATCCCCGTCCGGATCCTCCAGTATTTCGCCACGGTGCTCGTACCGTATCCGTCCTGCGATTCCAGCAGGTAATAGAGCGGCGTATACATGTTCACCCGGGTGCTGACCGTATTTCCCACGCTGTCGGTCTTTTCAAGGTCTTCCGCAAAGTCAGCCGCGGAGTCGCTTCCGAGTTCCTCCAGCAGGTCCGCCAGCACCTGATCGAAGTGTGCTCCGTTGCCGTCACCGTAGCCGAAGAGGGTGTTCTCGCCCTGCCCGGCATCGATCTGGTCGAATGCCCCGAGGTTCTTGGACGCGGTCTTGAACGAACTGACAAAGTCCTCGATGCTCGTGATCGTCACCTCGCCGGTGTCTGCATCGTAAGTCACCCATTCCCCGTTTGCATTGAGCGCATCGATATACTCCTGAGCGGTCTCGTACGTGCCGGACAGGCTGAGTCCGCCGGAAGTATCATTTCTCACGATATCATCGTTCACTTCTGCTTCAGACTGTTCCCCATGGTTTCCGGACGAAGCTCCGCTCGGAGCTTCACCGCTCGGCTTTTCACCGGATGGAGGACCGGACGGCCGCTCACCGCTGCCTAAATCCGGCGCATTCCCGGACGGCTTACCGCCTCCGCCCATTCCGCCGGAAGAGGACTTCGAAGCGTCATACGGGAATTCCGTGTCCTCCAGGAAGTTGCTCAGCGAATCCTCAATCACCGACTTCATATAATCGTAATAGCTGCCGGCCTGATAAATACCGTCTTCGGAGGCCTCTAGCGTCAGCGTATTGCCCTCCGGATCCTCGATGCCGGCATCGTTGATGTAAGCTGCAAACGCTTCCGCCAGCTTGTCCGAGATCTGCTGTTCTTCGTCGCTAAGCCCGTCTCTGGTCACGCCCATCATCCACTCGTAGGCCTCATTGGCTGTATCGAGGTTGGTGATCGGGCACCAGCACATCGAGCCGAGCACCGCGTCGCTGACGCCTTGAACCGCTCCGATCTCCTCGAGATACGCGTCGTAGAGGTCGCTGTCTCCCGTCGAACCCATGACTGCAGACTGTGCTCCGCCGCCGCTCATGCCAAAGGTGAATATGGCCTCAGAGGAGCCTGCGAGCACATCATCGCAGTAGCGGAGGTATCTGACTGCCGCCTTGAGGTCCGTGACCCCGGCAGGCGCCCCCGCGTCCCTGCCTCTGCAGCCTGCATGAACATAGACAAAACCCTCATCGGTATACTCGCTGACATCCTTGTACTCCGTCAGCGCGTCCTGCGCGGAATATCCCGGCGTATTGATCGGCATCACGACAGGCGCCGTTTCCGCGGTATATCCGTTGATCTCAGCCGTCTCGTTCAGCTCGCAGGTATAGGTGCCATCGCCGTTCTCCGTTCCGGTCATGTATGCCCCCGGCACGAAGACCGCCAACTGCTCGTAACTTTCATCTGCCGGGTTTTCGCAATAGGATATCCCGATCTGGTAGTAGACATCATCGTCTGCGTTGTACTGCCATTTGCTCATATCGATCTGCGAAAGCGAAGTCTCCACTGCGCCATCTTCCGAGCTCCCCGAGCTGCCTCCGGAACACGCCGACAGAGCCGCAGTCATAATCAGTATGAGAATGACCGCGATGCATTTTCTGAATTGTTTCATAATATGCTACCTTTCCTTTATTGAAACTATCGATCCTTTCGATGTCGAAATCATAGCATCTGAAGCTTAATCGAAGTTGAAATATGACAGGGGGACGGGGTAGATTATAATCTGAAGTGCAACACTAAATAAAA
>CAYLSR010000201.1:0-3975 GCA_964385855.1 uncultured Mogibacterium sp. | reverse complement strand
GGCAAGCATGGGTGCGATGCTTCTTTCTTCTGGCGCAAAGGGAAAGAGGTATTGCCTTCCGAATTCTAGGATTATGATTCATCAACCGTCTTCAGGGACAGAAGGCAAAATTACGGATCAGGAGATTATGTTACGCGAGGGAGTATTCCTAAAGAAGAGACTCGCCGAGATTTTTGCGAAAAACACTGGAAAATCTCTAGCGCAAGTTGAAAAAGACTTCCACCTCCTGGATCCCCATGCGGTCGATGAAATCCGCGCCAAGTGCGATGACTTCTGCGTCCGCGAGCATCGACGAGGCGCCGAAATTCTCCACCCCGAACTGGTGGAATTCGCGGAGGCGGCCCTCCTGCGGCTTCTCGTACCGGAAGCACGGCGTGTTGTAGTAGTATTTGCTCGGCTGCATGTCCGCGAAGTGTCTGCTCTCGATGAAGGCGCGGACGGCCGGCGAAGTCCCCTCCGGCTTGAGGGTGATGCTGCGGTGCCCAAGGTCTTCGAAGGTATACATCTCCTTCTGGACGATGTCGGTCGTCTCTCCGACGCCCCGGTTGAAGAGCTCCGTCGCTTCGAACATCGGCGTCCGGATCTCGCCGAACCCGTACTCTTCCGCGATCTTCTGGAATTCCCGTTCGATGTAGTGCCATTTTGCCGATTTTTCCGGCAGCATATCCTTGGTGCCCTTTGGCGCTATGATAGCCATTGATAACCTCCTGTTGAACTGCGATCCGGCGATGCCGGGTCATTTTATCATTTCCAGATACTTGTCCTTCCGCGCGAGGATCTCCTCGAAGCGGTCGAAGTACACCTGCACGTTGCTGATATTGGCGACCCGTTCCAGCCGGTCTTCCGCCGGATACCAGATCTTGCCGATCGCGCCGGCGCCGAGGCCGACGATTGATTGTTTTTCTTCCATGATGCGGATGTTGTACAGGGAGTGCAGACCGTCCCTGCAGTATCCGACGTTTTCAAACGAGCCGATCTGATGCTTCTGACGGTAGATGTAGTACGGCTCAAATCCGGATGAGGAGAGCGCTGAACCGGCTTCTCCGAGCATGGCGGACACGGTTTCCGCGTCCCTCCGGTAATACGCAGGATCCTCCTCCCGAAGCCGGGAGCCACGCTTGACGGAAAGCGTGTGGACCGTGATGTTGCCTGCTCCGAGCGACAGGATCTTCCGGAGCGTATCGCCGAAATCCTCCGGTGATTCTTCCGGCAGACCCGCGATGAGGTCGGAGTTGATGGTCCTAAATCCGGTCTGCGCTGCCAGCTCAAAGGCCTTCACGATGTCTTCCGGCCGGTGATCCCGCCCGATCAGCCGGAGCGTTTCGGCCTTCATGGACTGCGGATTGATGCTGATCCGGTCGACGCCGCAGGCGCGGATCGCGTTCAGCTTGTCCTGCGTGATGGTGTCCGGACGCCCGGCTTCGACAGTGACCTCCGTGGCCTCCGGATCCAGCCGGAACGCGTCGTAGAGCACGTTGAGCAGCGGCTCCAGCTGATGCGCTGCCAGCGTCGTCGGCGTACCGCCGCCGATGTAGAGGCTCTCGATCGATTTGCCGGAATCCCGAAGGAGCGACCCGGTATACCGGATCTCCCGGAGCAGGTGCTCCAGATACCGGTCAATCACCTCGCCCGAAGCGACGGAAGAAGCGAACGAGCAGTATGAGCAGCGCGTCGGACAAAACGGGATGCCGACGTAGATGCTGTACCGGTCCGGCCCCGGCGCGGATACGGATCGCAGCTGGTACCGGAGGATCCGCTCCATCAGTGCGGCTTTATCCGGCTGCAGCAGATACGCCTCCTGCAGCACGCGGACCATGTCGGTCACCGAACCGTACCGATCGTAAATCAGAAAGGCCAGCTTCAGCGGCCGGACGCCGGTCAGCGTCCCCCATGGTGGTGTTCTGCCCGTCAGATCGCTGAGCAGCCGGTAGAGTTCCGCCTTGATTTCGTCCCGGTCCTTCTCACCGAGCGGATTTATCATATAACTATTATCGGTCAACTTATAGTTTTCCGCGTCGATCCAGCTGCCCGGAACCGCTTCAAACGATTCTTCCGGCAGGAACTCCCGGACCAGTTCGGCGAAATGGTACTCGTTGCTGACCTGATTCAGATAAAATCTATACATAAGGGTTATAAAGCTTTTCCCGTCCGATCGTCGTTTCCGGTCCGTGGCCCGGATAGACGACCGTATCATCCGGCAGCACGTAGAGCTTATTCTGGATCGACATCTGGATCGCCTCGAAATCACCGCCGTAGAGGTCCGTACGGCCGATGCTCCGGTAAAACAGCGTATCTCCGCTGAACAATGCGCCGCCCGCGTAAATGCAGACTCCGCCCTTCGTATGACCCGGGGTGGTCAGGAACTTCAGCGTGGTCTCCCCCAGCTTGAGCTCCTCTCCGTCGATGACGTACTGATCCGCGTCGAACGCGAGCTCCCGGCGGTACATGTTTCGGGATCCGTTGATGCGGCAGTCGCTCAGCATCTCCTTTTCGTCAAATCCCGCGACGATCTCCGCCTCCGGAAACTTCTCTTTAAACTCCGGTACGCTGATGAGATGGTCCGCATGTCCGTGCGTCAGCAGGATGTACCGGAGGCCTCCGGTCTGCCGGATGCGCTCGCAGAAGTCCTTCGGACAGCAGCCCGGATCGATGACGGCGGTCTCTCCGGTCGCCTGATCCTGGATCAGGTAGGTGTTTTCTCCCATGGAGTTGCGGTCTGAACGATAGATGCGGATCATGATTTTGCCCTGTAAACCTTTTCGATCCCGTTGATGTTGCGAAGCGCGATCAGCAGGCGCTGGATCTGATGGATCCCGGTGATCGACACCGTGATCGTCACGTGTACGATGTTGTCTTCCGCCGGCTTCATGTTAACGCCGACGAGCTTGACATCCATGTCCTCGCAGGTCTTGGAGATATCGCTGAAGATGCCCTTGCGGTCCTCGGCGAGGATGATGATGTCCGCGTAGTAGGTCTGCCCTTCCTTCGGCGCCTCCCACTCGACCTCGATCAGGCGGGCCCGCTCCTTTTCAGGCAGGTTGATGATGTTGGTGCAGTCACTTCTGTGCACGGTGATCCCGTTGCCCTTCGTGATAAAACCGATGATGCTGTCCCCCGGCACCGGCGTGCAGCACCGGGCTGTATGGATCAGGAGGTTGTCGGACCCTTTGACGAGGATCCCCGGACCGTTCGAATTGTCCCGGCGGACAGGCTTTTTATTCTTGATCGCCTCTTCTTTCTTGAGTTCGGCGGCCGTGTTGTCTTCAGTATAATAATCGATGAGCCGCTGCCCGAGGCGCGCCATCGCGGCGCCGCCGTTCGCGATCTGCATGTACAGCTCGTTGACGTTGTTGAGGTTGAGGTCTTTGACGGCACGCAGCAGATACGCGTTCCGCGTGACCAGCGCAGGGTCGTAACCCTTCTTGCGGATGTAATTGGCGATGTTGCTCTTGCCGCGGTCCAGCGTATCGTTCTTGTTGGACTTGCGGAGCCAGTTGCGGATCTTATTCCGGGCCTGAGAGCTCTTGGCGATCGAAAGCCAGTCCATGCTCGGTCCGGAAGAATTCGCGGAGGTGATGATCTCCACGATGTCGCCGTTGTTGAGCTTGTGGTCGATCGTGACCATCTTGCCGTTGACCTTGGCCCCGACACACCGAACGCCGACATCCGTGTGGACCTTAAAGGCGAAATCCAGCGGCGTCGATTCCGCCGGCAGTTCCATGACGTCACCGCGCGGCGTGAAGACGAAGACCTGGTTGTCGAAGAGGTCCATCTTGAGCGTCTCGAGGAATTCGAGCGAATCGTCCGTCTCCTTTTGCCACTCCAGCGCCTGCCGCAGCCAGGCGAGCTTCTGTTCGCTCTCATCGGCTTTTCCGGCGATCTTGCCCTCTTTGTATTTCCAGTGCGCCGCGATACCGTATTCCGCGATCCGGTGCATCTCGTAGGTGCGGATCTGGATCTCAAAAGGATCGCCGG
>CAYLSR010000200.1:0-3984 GCA_964385855.1 uncultured Mogibacterium sp. | reverse complement strand
ATCCGCGCGCAGGAGGCGGACCGCATCGCCGCGGAGATCCGCCGCTCGGAAGGGACTCCCGTCCACATCCATACACCGGTCCCGCTCGGCCCGGAGGACGGCGTCAAGCTGGGATTCGCCGTGCTCCAGAAGTGCGAAGACGTGCCGGGAGATCTTCTCCTGATGCTCTACCATGAAGCCGCGCGCACGGTCCTGCTCTTTTCCAAAGGCGCCATCGCCTGCGGCGCGCTGGTCAAAAAGCATGCGCCGGCCTTCGGCGGCCGCGGCGGCGGGCGGCCCGACAACGCCAGAGCGCTCTTCGCGGACAGGGCTTCCGCAGAGCAGTTCCTCCGCGCGGTCCGTGATTCGCTTTCCTGAAAAGCACGAAACGGCAAACCGGAGCCGGCAGATCAGACGATCTGCTTCGGCTCCGGTTTTATCGTCGTTTGATATTCGCACGATCCGCGCGCAGGATCCCCGCGCAGCGCTGCCGGCATCTAGTCCGGCATCATGCTCTCGCCCCTGCACTCCTCGATATAGGTCTTGATGATCTTGACCGAACCGTCGATGCCGGCCCGGCTGGTGTTGATCAGCAGATCGTAGGAATCGCGGGCGCCCCACTTCATATCCGTGTAATATTCATAATACCGGCGGCGCTGCTTGACGATCTTCTCCATCGCGGCCGGCGTGACCTTCTTGGCCTTTTCCGGGTCGAGCAGCGCGAGCTTGCGGTTGACGCGGTCTTCGAGCGGCGCGAACAGGAAGATGCTGACGTGCGACTGGTCCTGCAGGATGTAGTCCGCGGCACGCCCCACGATGACGCAACTCTCCCGCGCGGCGATCTCCTTGATTAGCTTGTACTCCTCCGCCTGGATCTTGTCAAACGGGGATGGCTGGTAGAATTCCAGCCCGGAGAACAGCGCGCCCGTCGCGAAATCCGGCGCCTTCTCCTCGTTGTTCTTAATATAGTCCTCGTGATAGCCGGTCTTCTGGACCGCCATGGCGATGAATTCGTGATCGTAGAAATTGATGCCGAGGGCCTTCGCGAGCCGCTTGCCGATCTCATGCCCGCCGCTGCCGAACTCACGTCCGATCGTCACGATGATCTTGTTCTCTGACATATGCAGTTACCTCCGATATCTCATGATCTTTACAAAACTATTGTAGCAGAATCCCGCCGGGGTTGCCACCCTCATTTCTTCCGCGGTGCGCGATTTCCCACGCCGGCCTCCCGGCCGGGTTCACTCGATCAGCGCTTCGATTCCCTGCTCTTTGATGTCCTCCGCCACGAGCAGCCCGACGTTCATGTTGCGCAGCTTGGCGAGCAGGCTGCGCTGACCCGGCTTGTTCCCGTTGAGCGGATGCGAGGTCGCGATGAAGCGCTTCGCGTAATTGCCGCCGAAGTGATGCGCGACGAAGCCGATCTCATAGATGTCGGCAGCCTCAATCCTGCGCATCTTGCAGGAGATGAAGTACGGGATCGAATTCCGGAGGAAGACCACGTCGACCTCGTTGTCCTCGCTGTCGTTCGCGTCATCGGTGTTCCAGTCCAGAACGATGCCGATGTAGGCTTCATCGAACAGCTCCTTGCCCTTGAGATAGACGTACATCTCCAGCCAGATGCCGTAGACGGTCATGTACTCGCGGTATTTGCTCTTCGTGAAGGCATAGCGGTTCTCCCCGGTCCTCCGGAGGAATCCGTGTTCCGTAAATGCGTTCAGCAGGTCGGCGGGATCCATCGTCTGCTCGGACTGTCCTCCCTCGCCGGTGAAGAGCTTCTCCGGGAGCGAGAATTCCATCCGGTCGGTGCCCTGCACGGCTTTGGCGATCGCTTCGGACAGCGCGTGCCAGTCGCCCGTGCGCTGAAACAGGATCTCCGCGATGGCAAAGACGTGTTCCCGCTCCTCCTCCGTCGGCTCGCTGTGGGAATCCCGCAGCCGCTTGGCGCCGATCGACGTCAGGTAATCCCTTGAGGTGATGTGGTTCACGCTGCACAGGACGGACAGATCTTCCACGAGTACGATCTCGCAGCGGTCCATATCCGCGTAGACCGAGTGTGCTTTGGTCTCGCGCGTGATGCTGTAGCCTGCGGCGACCATGAGCTCAGATCCGCCGGTCAGGTCGATATAGACCTCCTCGCCTTCCCGGCTCCGGCCGATGATGCCCATCAGGCACTCCCGGATCGAGTTCACATTTTTGATGTCGACGGGGCGGTACGCGAATTCCCGCACGCAGCCCAGTCCCTCCACCGCCTTGCGCATGTGTCTGGCCTCCAGCGATTCCAGATGGCTCGAATCGATCAGGTAGACCACGCGGTCCGGCCGGATCGAGTTGACCGGCACCAGCGAACTGATGGGGGTTTTTTCAAAGAAATCGATCAGCAGCATTGCTTATACCTCTCTGATCAGGATGTCACGGAATACAGATAGTCCACTTCTTCTTTGCTGAGTTTGCGGTACGTTCCGACCGCCAGACGGCCGATCACCAGCTTGCCGAGCCCGATCCGGTCGAGCTCCTGGACCGGATGCCCGATGGCCTTCATCATGCGGCGGACCTGCCGGTTCATGCCCTCGTGGATGGTGATATCGAGGACGGTTGAACGCTATTCCAGGCGGATCAGCTCGACCTCCGCCGGGGACGTCACGAATCCGCCGATATCCACGCCCTCCTCGAGCTGCCGGATCTCCCGGCGGCCTACGTTCCCGGACACCCGGACCCGGTATTTCTTGTCGAACGTGTGCGACGGGTGCATCAGCTTGTGGGCGAGCTCCCCGTCGTTGGTCAGGATCAGCAGCCCGGACGTGTTGTAATCCAGGCGCCCGACCGGAAAGAGCCTTACCTCGTCCTGCGGCACGAGGTCGAGCACCGTCGGCCGCCCTTCCTTGTCCATGGTCGTCGTCACGTAGCCGACGGGTTTGTTCAGGAGCAGATAGACCTTCTTCTTTTCCGGTTCGATCCGGACGCCGTCCACTTCGATTCGGTCGCCGTCCTTCACATCGTACCCCGGCTCCCGGAGCGGCATGCCATTGACGCGGACCCGGCCCTCCGCGATCAGTTCATCCGCCCGGCGCCTGCTCGAAATGCCGGCGGATGCCATGTACTTATTGATCCTCATCTTTCGCCTCATCCCAGTCGATCAGCAGCTGTTCGTGCAGACCGACCTCTCTGTCCTCCTGCGCGTTCATGTTCTCGAAGCCCTCGATCTCCGGCAGATCCCGGAGGCTCGCGAAGCCGAATTTCAGCAGGAATTCCTTCGTCGTTCCGTACAGGAGCGGCCGGCCGATGCCTTCAGAACGGCCCTTGACGCAGACGAGCTCCTTCGCCATGAGGTTCTCGATCACACGCTCGCTCTTGATCCCGCGGATCGAATCGATCTCCGCCCGGGTCACCGGCTGCTTGTACGCGATGATCGCGAGCACCTCCAGCGCGGCCTGCGAGAGCCGCTTGATCTTGACCGGCGTGCAGAGCCGGCTGATGTAGAATTCGTTGTCCGCGAGCGTCACAAACTGGAACGCACCGTCGATCTCCCGGAGCCGGATGCCCCGGCCCTCCGATTCGTATTCCGCCTGAAGCTCCTCAAAGAGCTCCCGGACGACCTTTTTATCTTCTTCCAGCACCTCCGCGGCATCCCGGATGCTCAGGGGTTCTCCCCAGACAAACATCATGGATTCCAGCGCGGATTTCATCTTCTTTCTGCTAGCCATCAAGTCCCTCCTGCCTGCGTTTGCTCACTTCGATCTCCCCGTACATCTCCCGCTGGACGGCATCCACGTTCTGCGTCCGGATCATCTCCAGCAGGGACATGAAGGACAGCGTCACATCATAGCGGTCCGCATTGTCCGGAAGGAGTTCCGAAAAGAACACTTTACCCCCGACCGCCAGCCTCCGTTCAAGCTTTGCGGTCATATAGCTGATGCGGTCCTCGATCGAAGCGCGCTCCCGGCGCACCTGCTCGTAACGCTTCCGGACCTCGGAGAGCTTCTTCCGCTTCTCCAGAAACGCGAG
>CAYLSR010000199.1:3228-4008 GCA_964385855.1 uncultured Mogibacterium sp. | reverse complement strand
CGCTGTTCATCCATCAGGTGTGTCGTACCGCTTCCTCCGGGCAGGAACATCCGGATGCATTCCAGATGAAAGGCGGCCGTTTCCGCTGCAGCGGAACGGCCGTTTTCCTGTTCTTTTTGCCGGACCAGCGCCTCCAGGCGCGCCCGGTCCCGCACGATCCAGATGCACTGATAGTGCACCGCGTGCGGGAGTTTCAGGTCCTTTGCCCGCTGATACTGTCTGACCTTCATGGTGTCTTCCTGCTCTTCAGGTGGTTGATCCCTTTTTATTTTTCGGCAGGAGTGTCGGATTCCCCGGCTGCTTCATTGGTGTGCAGCAGGGCCTCCCGCAGCTCCGCCTCGCTCTCCTCGAGCTGCTTGATGATGTTGTTGATCCGGATGAGCTCATCGTCCTCGAGCTTCTTGCCGGTGGCCAGTTCCGCCGAGGTCATCAGGTCGCTGATCGAAGCGCTGAGCGTGGACATCTTGTTGCGGAGCGCCAGGACTTCTTCCGCGCTGAGACTGTCGTCGAAATTCGGGTCCTCCTGCCCTTCCAGAGAGGCCGTGCGGCCCGGCACGAGCTCATACTCGGAATTACCTTCGACCACGATCGCGTGCACGCCGTAGTGCTCCCCGACGTACGCGGCGAAGTCGCGCTTTGCGTCGTCCTCACCGTGCACCAGGAAGACCTGCGGCTCCGTCTTGAAGTTGGAGATCCACTCCGCCAGGCCGTCGCGGTCCGCGTGGCCGGAAAACCCTTCCAGATTGACGATCTCCGCCTGCACGAGGATCTCCTCGCCGA
>CAYLSR010000199.1:0-3159 GCA_964385855.1 uncultured Mogibacterium sp. | reverse complement strand
TGGAACTCTTCGGGTTCCAGAGATGGTGCTTCAGGTGGTGCCGGATGCGCCCGGCTTCGCACATGCCGCTCGCCGAGATGATGATCTTCGGCTCCGGGTTGTTGTTGAGGGCCTGCGATTCCTCGGTCGACTGCGTGAAGCGGAGGTTGGCGAATTCGAGCGGATGATCCCCGCGTGCGATATAGCTCAGGGTCTCCTCGTCGAACACGGCGGTGTTCGCGTTAAAGACCTCCGTCGCCGCACTCGCCATCGGGCTGTCCACATAGACGTAAACATCCTTGAGCTGCTCGTAGAGCTTCGGGTTGTTGTCGTACAGTTTATTGAATTCAAAGAGGATCTCCTGCGTCCTGCCGACCGCGAAAGCCGGAATCACGACGGTCCCCCCGCGGTGCACGGTCTGCAGCACGACGTCCACGAGCCGGCTGATCGACAGCGCGTTCGCAGGATGGAGGCGGTTACCGTAGGTGCTCTCCATGATGACATAATCCGCCTTGCTGATCATCGTCGGGTCGCGGAGGATCGGACGACCCTTCACGCCGATATCCCCGGAGAAGACGATCTTGGTCTCGTCCTCCCCCTCCCGGACCCACAGCTCGACCATCGCCGAACCGAGGATGTGCCCGGCATCGTTGAAGCAGATCCGCATCTCATCGTTGATGTCGATCAGCTGATCGTAGAGGACCGGCGTGATGTACTTGAGCGCCCGCTCCGCGTCGTCCAGCGTATAGAGCGGCTGGACTTCCGGCTCGCCCTTGCGCTGGGCTTTCTTGGTCGCCCACTCCGCTTCCTTCTCGTGGATGTACGCGCTGTCGCGCAGCATGATCGGAAGGAGATCCGCAGTAGCTTTTGTGCAATAAATATTACCGGTAAACCCACATTTGACGAGCAACGGAATGCGCCCACAGTGGTCGATATGCGCGTGGCTCAGGACCAGGCACTCCACTTCCGACGGTTCGAACGGGAACGGCTCGTAATTGAGCGCGTCCTGCGCTTTGCCCCCCTGGAACTGCCCGCAGTCCAGCAGGATCTGACGCTGCTCCGTCATCACCAGATGGCACGATCCCGTAACACCGGTCGACGCGCCGCAAAACCGGATCTTCATCCTTCTCACTCCTCTCCCTGCAGATAGCTGATGTACGGCAGATCTCTGTAGCGCTGGTCGTAATCCAGCCCGTAACCGACGATAAACAGATCGTCAACTTCAAAGCCGATGTAGTCCGCCTGAAAATCGGTCGTCCGGCGGGAAGGCTTGTCGAGCATCGTGCAGACCTTGAGCGCCTTCGGGTGGCGCTCCTGCAGCTTCTCAAGCACGTAGGTCAGCGTCCGGCCCGTATCGACGATGTCCTCGATCACGAGGACGTTCTTGTTGTAGAGGTTCATCTCCGTGTCCATGCGGAACTTGACGACGCCGGAGCTCACCGTGTTGGAACCGTAGCTGCTGGCGCTGATAAAATCGATGCTGGTATCGATCTCCATAAACTTCATCAGCTCGCACATCCACATGACCGACCCCTTGAGGGTGCCGATCAGCACGAGTTCTTCCCCGTCGAAGTCCTTCGAGATCTGGTGCGCCAGCTCCTTCGCCCTCTTACGGATGTCCTCTTCGCTATACAGGATGTTGCCGACGATCTTTTTACTGCTCATACTCTGCTCCTTCTTTCAACAGCGATTCAATAACGTTCCAGAGTTCATCCTGCCCCGTCCGCTTGAGCGCGGAAACCGGGATCAGGTGGTCCTGCGGTTTCATCCCCAGTGCCTTGCGGATCTCGCGGATCTGCTTCGCCTGCTCGTTCCGGGACAGCTTGTCGGCCTTGGTCGCGGCGACGATGCCGTCCAGACCGTAATACTTCAGATAATCGTACATCTGGAGGTCCTGCGCGGTCGGCGCGTGCCGGATATCCACGAGCTGGACGACCTTGAGGAGACCCTTCCGGTTCTCCAGATACCGCTCCATCATCTCGCCCCACTTCTCGGTCTCCGAGCGGGAAACCTTGGCATACCCGTAGCCCGGCAGGTCGACGATGCGGAACGCATCGTTGATCCGGTAGAAATTGATCGTCCGGGTCTTGCCCGGGCTCCCGCTCACCCTCGCCAGGCTCTTGCGGCCGACCAGCAGGTTGAGGAGCGAAGATTTGCCGACGTTCGAGCGTCCGGCGAACGCGATTTCCGGCAGATCGTCCGCCGGATACTGGTCCGCCCGGACGGCGGTCGCCTCCAGTTCAGCTTTCCTGATGATCATCTATGCTTCCTCCGTTCCGGCAGTTTCCGGCTGCTTCGGCTCCGTGTCTTCGGCCTCGACGGCCTCCTTCGCCTCCGGCTCCGGGATCATGACCTCCGCGAACGCGTCCTCCGCCGTGCGGATCAGCACGAAGCGGATCTTTCTCCGGACGGAAGCCGGGATCTCCTGAATGTCCGCCTCGTTCTCCGCCGGCAGCAGGATCGTGCGGATCCCCTGCCTGTATGCCGCCAGCACCTTCTCGCGGATGCCGCCGACCGGCAGGATGCGGCCGCGCAGCGTGATCTCGCCCGTCATGGCGACATTGCGGTCGACCTTCGTCTCCGTCAGCGTCGAGAACAGCGCCGTGCACATCGTCACGCCGGCAGACGGTCCGTCCTTCGGCGTCGCGCCTTCCGGGATGTGGATCTGGATGTCGTATTCCTTAAACCGCTTCGGGTCGATCCCGTACTTCTCCGACAGCGACTTGATGTAGCCCATCGCCGCCTGCGCGGACTCCTGCATGACCTCCCCCATCTGGCCGGTCAGGATGAGCCGGCCGTTCCCCGGCATCAGGACGGTCTCGATGGAGAGCGTCACGCCGCCGACCGACGTCCACGCCATGCCGGTCGTGACGCCGATGCCCGGCTCTTTCTGCAGCTGATCCTCTTTGAAGATCTTCTTGCCCAGATAGCTCTCGAGGTTGCGGGATGTGATCGGATAAGTTTTCTTCTTTTCCGTGACGATCTTTTTGGCGGCCTTGCGGCACACGTTCGCGATCTCGCGCTCCAGGTTGCGGACGCCCGCCTCCCGGGTGTAGTGGTTGATGATGTCGCGGATGACCTGCTCCGTGAACGTCACGCGGTCCTTTCGGATGTTGTACTCCTTGAGTTTCTTCGGGATGAGGTAGTCCTGCGCGATGCGGACCTTCTCTTCCTCGATGT
>CAYLSR010000198.1:0-4020 GCA_964385855.1 uncultured Mogibacterium sp. | reverse complement strand
CCGGCACGGCCCCGCATCGTACACGCCGTCGCCGAACCATGAAACGCGGTCGTTCCCGGTCAGCGAATCGTACTCCATCAGCGTGAGCGCATGCTCGTAAGCACGGATTTTCTTCTGTAATTCTTTGAACTCTTTGACTGTTTTTCTGGATGACATTTTCGGTTTTTTGTTATTTGACCTTGCAGCATGCCACGAAATGGCCCGGCTCTTTTTCCTCGAACGGGATATCCGCCTCGCGGCATTCATCCGTCGCGAACGGACATCTTGCTGCGAACCGGCAGCCCGGCTTCGGGTTGATCGGGCTCGTGACTTCGCCCTTGATGACCTCGATCTTGCGGTTCCTGCTCTCCAGAGACGGGACCGGGATCGCCGAAAGCAGTGCTTTCGTATACGGATGCATAGGGTTCCTGAACAGCTCCTTGGAGTCGCACTTTTCGACGCACTTTCCGAGGTACATGACCGCGATCTCATCCGAAATGTGCCGGACAACGCTCATGTTGTGCGTGATGAACATGTAGGTCAGCCCGCGCTCATCCTGCAGATCCATCAGCAGATTCAGGACCTGCGCCTGGATCGAAACATCCAGCGCAGAGACCGGCTCGTCACAGACGATGAATTTCGGGTTCAGCGCCAGCGCTCTGGCGACGCCGATCCTTTGGCGTCTGCCGCCGTCCAGCTCATGCGGATAAGCACCGGCCAGACGCTGCGCCAGTCCGACGGTATCCATCAGCTCTGCGACTTTCTCCAGCGCCTCACTCCTGCTGCTGCAGACCTTGTTGACCAGCAACGGCTCCGCAATCAGGCTTTCCACGGTCATTCTCGGGTTGATGCTGGAATATGGATCCTGGAAGATCATCTGCATCTCCGGACGGATCGCGGCGAGCTGTTTCTTTTTATACCCGGTGATGTCCTTTCCTTCGAAGAGGATCGTTCCGGATGTCGGCTCGTGTAGTTTGAGGACCGTACGGCCAAGCGTGGATTTTCCGCAGCCGGACTCTCCGACGACGCCAAGCGTCTTCCCCTGCTCGATCTTGAAAGAGACTCCGTCCACCGCATGAAGGTCGACACCCTTCTTGATGTGGAAGTACTTCTTCAGATCCTGGACTTCAATCAGTGTGCCCATTTATTCCGCCTCCTTTTCATGATCGCTGTAGAGGTGACATTTGATCCTGTGTGTACCGTTTACGTAATCACATGGCTTGCAGGTCCTGCAGCAATCCGTCGCTTTCGGGCAACGCGGCGAGAAAGAACAGCCTTTCGGCAGATCGGTCGGGTCTGGCATTAAGCCTTCGATTGGATGTAGTCGGTCTTCGTCCTTCTCCAGATTCGGAATCGAACCGAACAATCCGACCGTATACGGATGGTGCTTGTCTCCCGTGAAGATGTCTTCCACGGAACCATACTCGATGATCTCGCCGGCGTACATCACGCCGACATTGTCACAGGTCTGCGCGATGATCCCAAGGTCGTGCGTGATCATGATCAGAGCGGTGTCCAGCTTCTCCTTCAGTTCTGTCATCATGGAGAGGACCTGCGCCTGAATTGTGACATCCAGCGCGGTCGTCGGCTCATCCGCGATCAGAAGTGCCGGATTGCAGGCCAGCGCGATCGCGATGACGACGCGCTGCTTCATCCCGCCGGAGAACTGATGCGGATACTCGGTCTTACGGTTCGCCGGGATTCCGACCAGCTCCAACGTCTCATCAACTCTCTTTTCCAGCTCTTCACGGCTCCTGCCCTTATCATTGTGCAGCGTCAGCGACTCGATGATCTGATCTCCGACTGTCAATACCGGGTTCAGCGCCGTCATCGGGTCTTGGAAGATCATGGAGATCTTCTCTCCGCGGATGCCCTGCATAGTCTTCTCGGATTCGGTCAGAATGTCGATCCCGTCAAACCAGATCTCACCACCGGTGACCCGGGCATTGCGCTCCGGCAGGAGACGCAGGATGGACAGTGCGGTCGTGGTTTTTCCGGCGCCGGTCTCTCCAACAAGCCCGAGCGTCTCTCCCTTCTTCAGGTCAAAGGAGATCCCATTCAATGCATAGACGGTTTCCAGATCCGTCTTGTAGATCACATTCAGATCTTTTACCTTCAATAATTCTTCGCTCATGGGGTCCTCCTAATTCTTTAACTTCGGATCGAGTGCATCCCGGAGTCCGTCGCCGGCAAGGCTGAAGCTCAACGCGGCGATCACAATGAAGATCCCCGGGAAGTAGAGTGTCCATGGTGCGGAGAACATGTACTGCTCCGCGTCGGAAAGAAGTGCGCCCCATTCCGGCGAAGGCGGCTGTACGCCCATGCCGAGGAAGGACAGGCCGGCGGCGGAGAGGATCATCCCTGCCACGTTCATCGTAACGGTGACGATGATTGGGCCCAGAGAGTTCGGCAGGATGTACTTCAGGATGATCCGGAGGTCCGAAGCGCCGTAGGATTTCGCCGCTTCGACATATTCGTTATCTACGACGGAGATGACGACGGATCGCACCATACGGACCATGCTCGGCACGCAGGAGATCGTGATGGCGATCATGAGGTTCCGGATGTTCGCGCCGAGGGCCGCGACGACTGCCAGCGAAAGCAGGATCGGCGGGACCGTCATGATGACGTCAGTCAGTCTCATGATGACGTTATCGATCCCTTTGCCGTAGTAAGCCGCGATCGCTCCGAGCATCCCGCCGATGATCAGCGAGAACACGCTGGTCGATACGCCGATGAACAGCGAGTATCTGGACCCGTGGATCACGCGGGCGAAAACATCTCTGCCCATCTCATCTGTTCCGAAAAAGTGCTGCATGGACGGGCCCTGAAGGCGTCCGGCGATATCCTGCGCGATCGCCTGATCGTAAGGACAGATGACGTCCGCGAAGATCGCGATCCCGATGATGAAAATCAGAAGGATCAGTCCCAGCATCGCAGTCTTGCTCTTTTTATAGCGCCGCCAGATCTCATGCGCCTGGCTGCTTTTCTTATTATTAGTATTTGCTTTCTGCACTTTCATACCGTCCTCCTTACTAGCTCTTGTACTTCGCTTTGATCCTTGGATCGATATACGCGTAGAGGATGTCGACGATCAGCATGACGATGCAGAAGAGAAACGCGAGGAATAATGTGGCTGCCATGACGGTCGGTGTGTCTTTCTGGCGGATCGAGTTGACGATCAGCAATCCCAGGCCCGGCATCCCGAAGACCGTTTCGATGATGACCGCGCCGCCCAAGCCGGCACCGAAGTTCATGCCCATCGAGGTGATGACCGGCAGGAGCGCATTCTTCAGCGCGTGCTTCCAGATGACGACCTTCTCCGGCGCGCCTTTGGAACGCGCCGTCCGTATGTAATCTGATCGTATCGTCTCCAGCATGGTCGATCGGGTCAGCCTCATCTGGCTGGCAGCGCCATTCAGCGTAAGTGTCGCAACGGGAAGGACAAATCCCTTCCAGGTATCGATCCCGCTGGACGGAAAGATCCCGAGCTTCAGCGAGAACAGCATCATGAGCATCAAGCCGAGCCAAAACCCCGGGATGGCGGAGAGCAGCATCGCAGTCGTCGTCGTGATGTTATCCAGCACGGAGTACTGCTTGACCGCGGAGATGATCCCGAACGTGATCCCGATGACCGAGCTGCAGATCATGGACAGCAGCGCCAGCCAGAAGGTCGTTGGGAACCGCGCAAGGATCTCATTGAACACCGGCTGCTGGGTCCGGTAGGAGATCCCGAAATCCCCATGAAGCATATTGATAAGGTAATCGGCAAACTGAACCAGGAACGGCCGATCGTACCCCAACTGATGGTTCAGCGCGTTGATCGCCTCCTGCTTTGCCGTAATACCGAGGATCAGTGTTCCCGGGTCTCCCGGTGTCAGATACATGATGGTGAATACCAGAAAAATGGCTCCGATCATGACCGGGATCGTGAACAGCAATCGCTTGATTACATACTTATACATAAGCTTACCCTCCACAGATTCCTGGTAGTGTCTAACGACACCTATAAAAAAATATTATCAAACGCTTGTATTTCAG
>CAYLSR010000197.1:0-4023 GCA_964385855.1 uncultured Mogibacterium sp. | reverse complement strand
GGCCGGTCTCCACGCAGTAGATGCAGGCGGATTTGGCCGTGAGCTTCGGCGGATCGATGTTGCGCGTGGTGACGGTGAAGGCCTTGCTCGTCACGGCTTTGGCTGTCTTGGTGCCCGGCACGTTGACGCGCCACTTTCCGGTGGTCTTCTGCCGGTATTTTTCCTCGATCGTCATGTTGACGGCTGCGCTCTTCAGCCCCTCGATGTTGTAGGAGTGGATTGTTTCCCACTTCTTCGTCTCAGAGTTGTACCGCTGCAGCTGCACCGGCCGTTTGCTTCTGGCCGGGGTGACCGTCACGGTGAACTTCACTTCTTCGTTGAGGCGCTTGTTGATCTTGTCCGGGACACCCGACAGGGTGGTGGCTTTCGTCGCCGCACTGACCGGGACCGCGGACATCGGCGCGGAGACCGTCAGCAGGAGCGTCAGGATGAGCAGGACTGCCAGGCAGTGTCTTAAAATGGTATTTGCTTTCATGATTGTTCTTTCTGAATAAGGATGATGTGCCGGCACTTCAGGTGGCCGGCATTCAGTTGACGATAACAATATTATAGCATATCCATGTTCGGATTACCATCTTTTTTTGATACAAACAAAAGCTGATCTGCCGGGCGGGGATCTTTTGCAGAAGAATGTTGAAAACAGCATGGTTTCAAGGTATAATTAATATGTATATTTGTGTGCCGCAGACCTTTTGCAGTCGCATTTTATACGACAAAGAACGAACAGACAGCGGCGGTTTAACCGCCGGACATCTCAAGGAACGGACAAAGGGGTATCATTCGGATGATCGACTTCCTGCAGAGCATCTTTTTGAATTTCAGAGTCGTAGACGCCATCGACATTCTGGTGGTGACCTACCTGCTCTATAAAATACTGGGGTTTATTGCCGAGACGAGGGCGCAGCAGCTGGTGCGCGGTATTATCGTGCTCATCGTCATCTTTTTTGTGTCCAACGTCTTTAATATGTATCTGCTCAACTGGCTCCTGCGGGGCGTCGTGACGATCGGGCTGTTTGCGCTGGTCGTCCTGTTCCAGCCGGAGCTTCGGCGCGGTCTGGAGCAGATCGGAAGGCGCAACTTTGCCGTGGGGAATTCCTTCCGCAACCTGGACCGGGATCACGCGTTTGACGTCGTAGAGGAACTGGTCGCGGCGATCGATGATTTCTCCGCGACGCGGACCGGCGCGCTGATCGCGATTGAGCGCGAGACGATGCTGACCGATATCATCGAGACCGGCGCGATCGTGGATGCGCAGATCTCGGTGCGCCTGCTGGGCAACCTCTTTTACGAGGGGTCCCCGCTGCACGACGGCGCGGTGATCATCCGGGGCGACCGGATTTACGCGGCGAGCTGCGTGCTCCCTCTGACGGAGAAGAAGAACCTGGGCCGGAACCTCGGTACCCGGCATCGCGCGGGCGTCGGGCTGTCCGAGGTCAGCGACGCGCTGGTCATCATCGTGTCGGAGGAAACGGGCGTCATCTCGGTGGCGGAGAACGGAGAACTCAAGCGGTTCATGGATCTCAAGTCGATCGAGAAGATGCTCTTTGCCGTCTACATGCCTCAGGAAGTCAAGTTGACGGATCAGATGAAGGACCGCGTGAAGCAGTTCTTCCGCAGAGACGGGAAAGGAGGCGATGACCATGTCGAAGGGGAGGAGTAAGAAGGTCAACCTGCTGATGGCGTTCATCGCGGCCTTCGCGACCTGGATCTACGTCGTCTACAGCGTCGATCCGGCGACGACCAAGACCTTTCACGATGTGCCGATCGAGTTTCTTCACGAGAGTTCTCTGACGGACGACGAACTGGCGCTGAGCTCGGTCAGCACCGAGTCGATCGAAGTCACGGTGCGGGCGTAGCGCCGCGTGCTGGTCAACCTGAAGGAAGAAGATTTCACGGTCACCGTGGATTTGAACGATGCGGGCAAGGGCGAAAATACGCTCAATCTGATGGTGTCCGTGCCGAACAACGTGTCGGTCCAGAACCAGAGCGAATCGCGGGTCGTTGTGGATGTCGAGGATGAGATCCGCGCGGAAAAACCCGCGCGAGTGGAGTATTCCGATCCGTCCGATCCGACAAAGGAACCGTATGTGACGGAGCAGAACATCGACACCTTCACGGTTCTCGGGGCGGAGACGCTGGTCAACGAAGTCGCGTATGTCCGCATCCCGGTGACGAACGAAAAGGTCACCGACGCGGAGAAGACCTTCAGCGTCACGCCGATCGCGGTGGACAACGAGGGGAACGAAGTGCCGTTCGTCCGGATTCGCCCGGATAAGGCTTCCGCTTCGGTCTACAACGCCGTCGTCAAGGAAGTCGACCTCCGGCTGAGCGTCAACAACCCGGACGATGAAGAATACACCAGAAGCTGCAACGCGCCGGAGACGATCCGGATCAAGGGAACGGAAGAGGCGCTCCTGAATGTGAACAGCATCACGACGGACCTCATCGATATCTCCACGATCAGCGAATCGCAGGATATCGTGCTGACGTACGATCTGCCGGAAGGCGTGCAGGTCGCCAACGCTTCGGCGGATAAGACGATGTTTGTCAAGGTGACCCCGTACGTGGCCAAGGAGCTGACGTTCCCGGCCTCCGGAATCGAGATCAGCGGCCTGGACAGCAGCCTGAACTGCGCGATACAGACCGAGTCGGTGACGATCCGGGCCATCGGCACGACGGATCAGCTGGAAGCGCTGACAGCCGAGGACTTCGCCGTCTCCGTGGACGCGTCCGGACTGGATGCGGGCAGTTACACCCTGCAGGCGGAGGTCTCGACGGAGGCCAAGCTGTATAAAGCCGCATTGGAAGACAGCATCGTCTATGTCGTGATCACGGCGAAATGATCATAAAAACAGCGTCCCGGGAGCTGCCGGTCCAACGGCGGTTCCCGGTGATTTCATGAAACAGGGAAGTAAGAGAGCATACTATAAAACGAAAGGATCAGGATCGAATGACTTCGATGGAATTAGCAGAACGGATCTACGGAGAGATCACGATGACGGCAGCCGACTATGAGGCGATGTATCCGGCGAGAGCGCTTCCGGAGGGCGCGAAGGTCACCCGGCTCGGGCCGAGCCCGACGGGGTTCATCCACCTCGGGAACCTGTACGGGGCCTTTGTGGATGAGCGGCTGGCGCACCAGTCCGGCGGTGTCTTCTACCTCAGGATCGAGGATACGGACGACAAACGGTTTGTCGAGAACGCGGTGGAGACGATCATCACGTCGCTCGAATTCTTCGATATCCGCTTTGACGAGGGCGTGACGCAGACGGGCGACATCGGCGCCTACGGGGATTACACGCAGAGCCACCGCGGCCCGGTCTACCGGACCTTCGCCAAGAAGCTGATCGCGGAGGGCAAAGCCTATCCGTGCTTCCTCAAGGAGGAGGAGATCCAGGCGATCCGCGAAGAGCAGGAACAGCGCAAGATCGCCCCGGGCATCTACGGGGAGTGGTCGAAATACCGGAACTGGGCGGAAGACCCTGCCGTCGAGCAGGAGATTCTGGACCGCCTGGCGGCCGGGGAGGACTTCGTCATCCGGCTCCGTTCGGACGGCGTGCCGAACGCGCAAGGCGCGGACATCCGCCGCGATACGGTCTGCGATGGCATCCGCGGCGAGCTGGACGTCCCGGAAAACTTCCAGGACGTCGTCATCATCAAGACGACCGGTATCCCGACGTACCACTTCGCGCATGTCGTGGACGACCACCTCATGCGGACGACGCACGTGGTCCGCGGCGAGGAGTGGCTCCCGAGCCTGCCGATCCACGTCGAGCTGTTCCGCAAGCTGGGCTGGGAACTCCCGATCTACTGCCACACCGCGCAGCTCATGAAGATCGGCGAGGACGGAAACAAGCGCAAGCTCAGCAAGCGCAAAGACCCGGAGCTCTCGCTCGACTATTACCGGGATCAGGGCTACCATCCGGCGGCAGTCCGGGAATACCTGCTGACGATCCTCAATTCCAACTACGAGGAATGGCGCATCGCGAACCCGGATGCGGATCTGAACGAATTCGAATTCAC
>CAYLSR010000196.1:0-4028 GCA_964385855.1 uncultured Mogibacterium sp. | reverse complement strand
TTCCTGATCGCGGTAGGCATCTACTTCACGATCCGGACCGGCGCGGTACAGATCCGCCTGTTCCCGGAGATGTTCCGGGTCATCATGGAAAAGCCTCAGGATGAAAACGGCATTTCCTCCTTCGGCGCGCTGATGGTCTCGACCGCTTCCCGCGTCGGCACCGGCAACATCATCGGTGTCTGCGCCGCCATCCTCTCCGGCGGTCCGGGCGCCCTGTTCTGGATGTGGATCACCGCGATCCTCGGCGGCGCCAACGCGTTTGTCGAGTCCACTCTCGCGCAGATCTACAAGAAAAAGAAAGACGACGGCACCTACTTCGGCGGACCGTCCTACTACATGCAGAACGCGCTCGGCCAGCGCTGGCTCGGCATCCTGTTCTCGATCTTCATCATCTTCACCTATGCGGTCGGTTACAACATGCTCGCGGCGTACAACCTGCAGTCGACCTTCAAAGTCTTCAGCTTCTATGGTGACCACACCTCGGCTGTGATCGGCGCGATCCTGATGATCCTGTTCGCCGCGATCGTCATCGGCGGCGCAAAGCGTCTGACACGAGTCACGGAAGTCCTCGTCCCGATCATGGGCGTCATCTACATCCTCGTGGCGATCATCGTCCTGGTCCTGAACATCCGCAACCTCGGGGCTATGTTCGGACTGATCTTCAAAAGTGCGTTCGACTTCAAGGCGATCTTCGGCGGATTCACCGGTTCCTGCATCATGTGGGGTCTCAAGAGAGGCCTCTACTCCAATGAAGCCGGTATGGGTTCCGCGCCTAATGCCGCGGCGACTGCGGACGTTTCCCACCCGGTCAAGCAGGGTCTCGTTCAGACGCTCTCCGTCTTCATCGATACGCTGCTGATCTGCACGGCGACCGCATTCATGTGCCTGTCCACGATCAGCGTAGATCCGTCGAGCTATACCGATCCGGCCAAATACGTCCAGGGCTGCCTGCAGGAAACACTCGGCGGCTTCGGCCCGGTCTTCATCTCCGTCGCGATGTCGCTGTTCGCGTTCACAACGCTGATCGGCAACTACTCGTACTGCGAAGGCTGCCTGGCATTCATCCTCAAGAGAGAGTGCACCAAGACCGAAGCGCTGATCTTCCGGATCATCGCATCCATCCTGATCTTCGTCGGCGCGGTCTCCTCCGCGGGTTTGGTCTGGGATATGGCGGACATGGCTCAGGGCCTGATGGTCGTCACCAACATCCCGTCGATCGCGATCCTCGGCGGCGCGGCGGTGAAGTGCCTCAAGGACTACACCGACCAGCGGAAAGCCGGCAAGAACCCGGTCTTCAAGGCCGAGAACATCGGCCTCACGAACACAAAGGTCTGGAAGTAATCCGAATCTGTCCAATCCATTGAACATCATAAAAAGAGCCCGTGCCGGATGCCTCCGGTACGGGCTTCGTTGTTTCAGGGCTATTACCTGCCGTCTGCCGCTTCCGTCATCTGCGCCTTCTTGCCCCACGTCCGGTTGACGACCTCGCTGACGTTGGTGACCGTCAGGAAGGCGTTCGGATCCGTCTTCTCCATATACGTCATGAACTCCGCATAGCTGTGCTTGGTGACGAGCAGCGTGATCTCCGTGCGGACTTTTCCGTCGTAACCGCCCTTCGCCTCGTAGAGCGTCGCCCCGCTGTGCATGTCGTGCAGGATGTGGCGCAGGATCTCCTCGTGCTTGTCCGAGAGGATGCAGATTCTTTTCTTCTGGCTGAATCCGAAGATGAAGTGGTCCAGCACGATCCCTTTGAGATATGTGCCGAGGATGCTGAGGATCCCGATTTTGAGGTCGTAAATGAAGATCGCCGGCACGGAGACGAACAGCCCGGCGATGGACAGCGCCGTTCCGAGCTCCATGTGCAGGTACTTGTTCATGATCTTGGCGATGATGTCCATCCCGCCGGAGGAAGAGTTCCGCACGAACAGGATCGCAAGGCCGAAATCGACCATGAACATGTAGCAGACCAGATCCACGAACGGCTCTCCCATGATGGACTGCTGGTTCGGGAAGAGTATCTCGAGGACCCGAATCGTCAACGGCAGCAGGATCGTCGGATAGATCGTCCGCAGCGTGAACGTCCGGCCGATGAAGAACCAGGACAAGGCCAGGCAGATCAGGCTCATCAGGAGCGACATCGTACCGACGGTGAGCGGGATGAACCGGCTCAGCAGGACCGCCAGGCCCGAGATGCTCGCGACCGCCAGATGGCTCGGGACCATGAAGAAAAAGACTGCCGCTCCGCTGATGACCGTTCCGAGCGTGATCATGAACAGATCGCTGAATCGGCTTTTGATATTGACCATAACAAGACCCTCCGGTTGATATGACAGATAGTTGTTGACCAAACGTTATCTATCATACCACCCGGAGGGTCTGATGATTGTATTTTTTTAAATACTTGCGGTTATGCCAGCTCGATCAGCTCGATCCGGAAGTTCAGCGCCTTGCCGGCCATCTCGTGGTTGAGGTCGAAGGTGATGGAAGATCCCTCTCTCGCCGTGACTTTCGCCGGGAACGGCTGCCCCATGGCGTTCTGCAGGTAGACCTGATCGCCGGCGTTCAGTTCCTCGGAGCCCGGCATCTGGCTGACATCGATGGTGAAGACCGCCTCCGGATTGTACGGCCCGTACGCTTCTTCCGGCTCCAGGCGGACGTCGACGACCTGCCCGAGCGCCATCTCTGCGACCGCAATATCAAACCCCGGGATCATCATGCCCGCGCCGCAGATGAACTCCAGCGGCTCCCCGCGGTCGTAGGACGAATCAAACTGCGTCCCGTCGTCAAAGGTCCCCCGGTAGTGCACGCGAACCGTCTTGCCGGCGTTCGGCCCTTCAATCATGATCTGCGGACCGCATCCGCTGCAGCCGCCGCAGCCGCCTTCACTGTCTCCGCAGCCGTGCTCGCCGCAGGCTTCGCCTTCCGCGTGATCGTGATGATCGCAGTTCGCGCCGGTAGAAACCAGCTCGCCCCTCAGATAGGCCTCGACCACCTGGTCCGCGTCGCCTTCCGCACCGGCGACCACTTCGATGCCGGCATTCTGCAGCGCGGTCATCGCGCCGCCGCCGAGCCCGCCGCAGATCAGCACGTCGATCGCGTGATCCGCGAGGAGTCCCGCCAGCGCGCCGTGTCCGGTGCCGTCCGACCCGACGACCTCTGCCGAGACGACTTTTCCGTCCTCGACCGTATAGACTTTAAAATACTCCGTATGACCGAAATGCTGAAAGACCAGCCCGTTCTCATAGGTTACCGCAATTCTCATCTTAAGTGCTTCCTCTCTGTGAAATGATATCGTAGCGTTTATTGTAACTGATTCAACGTTAAAATGCAAGGTATCTGCCCGTCACACCTGCAAAAGTCCCTGGATCATCGCCGCGCCGCAGACCATCACCAACAGTCCGGCAGCTTTCCGGACGCTCATCGGTTTCCTTTCGGTCCCCAGGAAGCCGGTCAGGTCAATGACGATCCCGCCGAGGATCTGGCCGATCAGCGAAACGATGACCGCCATGCCGGTCCCGAGCGCGTTCGCCAGGTAGACATTCGCTGCGACGCAGCACACCCCCAGCAGTCCGCCGGAGTAGAGCCACCAGCGATTCGGTACGGACGGATCCGGCGTTCCGCCCGACAGAGCGCCTCTCCGGCGCAGGATCAGACAAAGGACCAGCGCGCAGAACAGGCCGCCTGAGAACGAAACCAGCGTCGCCCTGAATGGCGACCTCAGCACGATCCCCGTGTAGCCGTTGATCGCGACCTGGATGCCGATCGCCGCGCCGCTCAGAATCCCGGCAAGCCGGAAGCCCAGGATCTGAGATCTGCTGTAGCCGGACGATCCTCTCTCCGGGCGTACCGGAGTTTTTTCCACCGAAACCAGGATCACACCGGCCAGCACCAGAATCGCACCGAGCGCTCTGGACGCGGTCAGCGGGATGACCGCCGCGCGGAACCAGCCGAAATGGTCGATCACGACGCCGGTCAGGATCTGCCCGAGCACCGCGAAGATCACCGTCTGGACGCTGCCGAGCCTCGGA
>CAYLSR010000195.1:0-4030 GCA_964385855.1 uncultured Mogibacterium sp. | reverse complement strand
GCGCGAGCGTCCGAAGCCTCAGTCCCGCGGCCAGCCCGATGATCCCGAATTCCTCTTTCCTCCTCCGGATGACGTCGATGTGCACCTCCGGATCGTTGCGCCACTGTGCAGTCGTGTAGCCGAAGAGATTCGCCATCGCCTCTTCGTTGCTCTGGATCGAGAACGGGATCCGGTCGACTTCTTCACCGGCTGCGTACTTCTTCGCCCGCTCTCCTTCGGACATCGTATCCGGATACTTCAGCATTTCACCCTTCAGTTCTTCGTAATTCACGTCATCACCCTCTCTTAAATATCAACTGTAATTTGCTCATATCATTATATCTGAAAAGGAGCCACGTTCTTATCGGGATTTCCGATACGCCCGTAAAGGAGCATAGGTGAAAGCTATACGGCGCCTTTCATCCGGGCAGGCAAAGAGCCGGCATCGCTGCCGGCCCGATTTAAGGAGTTATTTTCAAATGAAGTCCGTTGATTACAGCGGGAACTCGATCGCGATGTCCTTGCCTTCCCCGATGTACAGCTTCAGGACGCCGCCCGATGCATGCATCGTCACGCCGCTGACTGCTCCGCCGACTTCCGGAACGGCAGGAGCCGCTTCGACGACCTCCGCCTCGGCCTCTTCCGCTTCAGCGCCGCCTTCCTCATCGTATCTGTCTACGATATCCGGCGTGATCGGTGTGAGAGAATCCACGGTCTTGGTCAGTGTAGAACCGTTCAGGACCTGTCCCAGTTTCAGCGCGCCGTCCACGTTCAGCAGGCCGGTGTCGATCAGGTCCGGAAAGATCGCCGGATCTTCAAAGTTTTCCGGTCCGAGTTTCGTTCCTGCTTCTGCTCTGCAGCACAGGACTGCCGGGTCATTCGCGTGAGCTGCTGCGGTTTCTGCTGTGATTGACATGATTCATACCCTCCATGATAGTTTTCGTTCTGTTCCCATTATATCATCGGGAAGTACTGCGTTGTGATTGATAAAATCTATGCGGTGGCATCCGGATATCAGTAAACTGCATCCTTTGCAGATGCTTCCGCATTAACGTTCTATTCCTCTTCGATTTCCAGGATCGTCCGGTAGCCTCTGCCGTCCGTCTGATAGAGGCCCTCCAGATCTTCCGGGAGTTCAGACCGAATCTGACCGGTCAGGTCTGCCTCAAAGGCCGTGCAGATTCCGCACGAAGCGGACAGGGCTCGCGGCACCGGCATCATGCGGGCCGCTGGATCCTGTTTGCGGACGTTATTATAGAATGACTGGGCACCGAAGTGCGTGAAGAACGTCGCGATGTACATGACTATTCGAGCGTGATCTCGAAATCGCCGTCTGCAGTCTCCTTGTAGGTCATCTTGAGTCCTTTGTTCCCTGCGAAACGGGAAATGTTCTTGACCGGCGTCATGCTGTCCACGAGAATCGTGACCGGCAGCCCCTTAGC
Organism: uncultured Mogibacterium sp.; assembly: GCA_964385855.1. GTDB lineage: Bacteria > Bacillota > Clostridia > Peptostreptococcales > Anaerovoracaceae > CAYLSR01. The sequence continues at coordinate 2,609 of CAYLSR010000195.1, read as the reverse complement.
GACGGCGTTCTGGGTCATGATGACCGGTTCCGGGCAGGAATACCCTCTGGCATCTACTGTATTCATCTTAAGCCTCCTTTGTGCTCTTGGAATTCATGAACGCGATAACGAGAACGACGATCAGGCCGAGGATGACCGCGATCTTGCCGTTCGGGGTAGCGCCGTCCGCGGAGGACGCCAGACCGAAGTTATGGCAGAACGCAGCGCCGACCAGCATCCCGAGGACGCAGATCGCGGAGTCCGTGTTGCCGGTGCCGGACAGGATGACCTGTCTCAGCGGGCAGCCGCCCAGCAGGATCGAACCGAAACCGCACAGGAGCATGCCCATGAAGTTCCAGACCGCATCGTTATAGGCAATCGGCTGTTCCGCGAATCCCGGGTGGAAGAATCCGAGCGCGATGTTGCCGATGAGCGCCGCGACGAGGATCGCCGCAAAGCCGGACAGCAGGTAGAAGTCCTTGAAGAGGACTGCGTCGCGGATGCCGCCGACCATGCAGAGGCGGGTCTTCTGCGCGAGTGCGCCGACGATGAGGCCGATGACCAGTGCGACAGCGATCGGAGCGTGCTTGGAGCCCGGGCCCTCCTCGCTGAACATCAGCAGGGACGGCGCAGCGACCAGGATGATGAACAGTACGACCGCGATGATCGGCATCAGGGAACCTTCCAGTGTGCCGAGCTTTACGGATTTCTTGAGGGTGAACCCTCTCTTGAGGAAGACGATCCCGACCAGGATTCCGCAGGTGAATCCGATCAGACCGACGATGGCATTCCAGTCACCGCCCGCGATACGCAGGACCATCCGGAGCGGGCAGCCCAGGAACATCAGCGCGCCGACCATGACGAAGAACGCGAGGACGAAGCGGGTCATCGGCGACGAACCTCCGCGTACGCCGAATTCCTTCCCGGCGAAGGACATCCCGAATGCGCCGAGGATCAGACCGATGATTTCCGGGCGGACGTACTGAACGACCGGTGCGGAGTGCAGCTTCAGGGCGCCGGCGGTATCACGGATGAAGCATGCGATGCAGAATCCCATGTTTGCCGGATTGCCGAGCTTCACCAGCAGGACGGCAGCCAGGCCGACGACCGCGCCGGTGATGATGATAAGAGTCTTTTTTTCTTTTTCCATGTTCTTTCTCCTTCCGAACGAATTGTTCATGTACTATCTTAACAAACCGACCGCGGTTTATTAAATTGTTATTCCGTATACTCGTCGATGAAGGAGATAGCTTTTTTGAATACGGCTCTTTCTGCAGACCCGCACAATATGATATACTCGATATAAGAAAAATTTCAGGAGGTACCTTATGTTTGAATATACCAGCACGGACAAGGCGCCGGCGGCGATCGGCCCGTATTCACAGGCGATCCTGGTAAACGGCGTGCTCTACGCTTCCGGCCAGATCCCGATCGATCCGGCGACCGGAAGTATCGAGGCGACGACCATTGAAGGTCAGGCGGAGCAGGCCTGCAAGAACGTCGGCGAGATCCTCGCGGCGAACGGGCTCACCTTTGACAACGTCGTCAAGACGACCTGCTTCATAGCGGACATGGCGGACTTCGCAGCGTTCAACGCAGTCTACGCGAAGTACTTCACCTCGAAGCCGGCCAGATCCTGCGTCGCGGTCAAAGAAATCCCGAAGGGCTGCCTCTGCGAGATCGAGATCCTGGCGGTGAAGTAAACGGACAGGTATGACAAAAGAACCTTCCCCCTGTCATCTTTACCGGTAACGCTCCCCCGTGACCCAGATGCGGCCCTTCCGGGATTCTCCGCCGACTTCCGTCAGAACGGCCTTGCCCTTTCCGCGCAGGATCAGCACGTTCCCTTCCGCGACCTTCCGGTCGATCTTGTCGGTCTCGACGTGATCGATGTAGACCAGCCCGCTCCGGATCGCCCGGACGGCTTCTGCCCGTGAGATCCGGAAGACCGCGGAGATCACATTGTCGAGCCGCAGGGACGGGATCGTGTCGCGGACCGTCTCCACACGCTTTTCCGGGATCCGGAGCTGATCAAGCCCAATCTCCTCTGCCCCGATGATCTCCGTCCGCCCGACCGCGCGGTATTCCTGCAGCAGGAACTGCAGGATCTCCGGTTTTACGATCATGTCCGCGCCGTCCGCGGCCACCAGGATATCCCCGATCACGCTTCGCTCCAGCCCGAGCCCGAGGACCGAACCGAGATAGTCCCGGTGGGTCAGCGGCCGTCCGCCGGAGACCGTTTTGATGCGGACCGCGCGGAGCGGATCCGTCATCGCGAGCGCGTCCTCCGGCGCCGGCGCCAGATTGGCCGGCGCGAAGATCGCCATGCGGCGCTCCGCCTCGTCGTATCCGCCATACAGATACAGCTTCAGGTCCGGCACTCTCCCGGCGATGCCGCGCGTCAGCGACTGCTCGTGCAGATCCAGAAAGCCGGTCGTCGTGATGTACCAGCCGCCCAGGCACTGTTCGATCTTGTCTTCGATCCTCGAGCGGAAGACCGCATCCTGTTCCATCTTTCCTTCTCTCCTCTTCGCTTCTCTGTTCTTCCCTGATTTCAATCTATTCCATTCTATCTCACACCCGGCTCCGGCACAACAATCATCTTGAAAATCCCCACCTGCGGTGCGATA
>CAYLSR010000194.1:0-4092 GCA_964385855.1 uncultured Mogibacterium sp. | reverse complement strand
AACTCCAGCGATTTCTCGCTGGAGAAAAAGTCCAACTTTTGGGGGTCACCTCACCTTGTCATACCTTGTCATATATCAGAGTCTTACTTGTCCCCGTAAATCTTCGCCTCTACGGAACGATACGCGTTCTCCGTCGGCGTGATACCAAGCTCCGCAGCTTCCTTCAGGTTGATGCGGGTCATCTCCGCGCACTTCGCAGCCGCTTTGTCCATCAGCGCCTGACGGTCCGCCTTGTCTTCGTGCAGGTGCATCTCCACACCGGACATGACGCCGCCGATGTTGTGGACCCAACATTCCTCGTACAGGATGCCCCTGTCTGCCAGTCTCTTGGACAGCTCGATCTCCTCTTCGATCGTCTTGGCCGCGAGCTGGTTGTTTGCCGCGCCGAAGACCATCTTGACCTTGAGGTTGTCGATCACCTCTTCCGTGAGGAAGCCGCCGATCGCGCACGGGCAGAGGATGTCCGCTTCAACGTTCAGGATGTCGTCGGTGAACTCGATGTTCGCGTCCGGGAACTGCGCCTTGAGTTCCTCGTATCTCGCCTTGTTCAGGTCGCTGACGATCAGGTCCGCACCGTCTGCGATCAGGTACTCCGCCTGCGGATAGCCGACTGCGCCGAGGCCCATGACCGCGACCTTGAGGCCCTTGAGGTCCTCCTGGCCGAACTGGAACTTGACCGCCTCTCTGAGCGCATGCTCCGCACCCCACGCCGTCGGGACGCCGGATGCGCCGAGCGGGTTGTTCTTGAGACCGCCGTTGATGTAGCGGGTGTATTCGTGCAGCGCGTCCGCGAGCTCGACCGGGTAGTTCATGTCCGGGCCGGTGAAGAAACGGACTCTGTTGAGTGCATACGCGAGGAAGCCGAGCTCATCCTTGTTCTCGAGGTCGACCTGCTCCGCGTGGACCGCGATCTTGCCGCCGCCGTACGGCAGGCCGGCCGAGATGTGCTTGTGCGTCTCCGCTCTCGCGAGGTTCAGCCCGTCGATGATGACGTCGATCTCAGCGTCTTCCCTCGGATGTCTCCGGATGCCGCCCGTGTAGATGCACTGCTCGAAGTTCTCCATGCCCATGATGTAAGTGTGGATGTTCGCGATGAATCTCCAGTCCTTCTGCGAATTATAGAAGCAGTCCAAACCGAAATATCTGCCGTCTCTCAGCAGGTCCAGAACCTCTTCCAGATAATCCGACAGTCCGTACTTCGCGAAGAGCGCCCTCGTGTCCTTATCGTTCAGACGGATGTCGTCGTTGGTCAACAGGCTCGTCATGTAAAACGTGCGGTTGTAATCACTCCACTTGATGTCCGGATCCCATTCCTTCGCGGCCCACATATAGTCCTTGCCGGTTCTCCAGTCATAGCGGATGATGAGGGTCGTCAGTCCTTCTTCCTTGAGCGGGGTGAATAAGCTTCTGTCGTCCATGTTTTTCCTCCTTACTTATAGTACAATTGTGTCAGTTGTATGTTGCATGCAATTGTTGCCAACAACATATTAACACGATTACATGTAATATGCAATATTATTCCTTGAACTTTTCCTCTTTTTTTGTTATGATTAGTGCAGCAACAATGATAAAGGATGGTACAGCATGGCAGCATCAAAACCTAAGGTCATCCGGCGCTCTTTAGTCGATCAGGTCTATCATCTGATCCTGGAACGCATCCGGAACGGTGAACTCAAACCCGGAGACCGCCTGAATATCGAGTCGCTTTCGGACGAATTCGGCGTCAGCCGCACGCCGATGCGGGAGGCGATCAGCCGCCTCGTCCAGAACGGCTTTGTGGAGATGAAGCACAATGTCGGTCCGAGCATCACCTCTCTCAATGTCGAAACGGTCCGCGAACTCGCAACAGCCAACACCGTCCTCCTGGAAGGCATGATGGATCTGCTCTTTCAGGAAGATTCGCACGACTTTACGGCGCTCTGCGCGGAACTGCAGGAGATCATCCGTTTGCAGAAAACCGCCCTCGATGCCGGTGATACAGCCGGATTCACCCGCCTGTCCATCGCGTTCCACGAGACGCTGATTCACGCCTGTCCGAACGACACGCTCCAGAGCTTCGCCCTCAACACGCAGGTCAAACTGGATCTGTTCGTCTCCTCCTATCAGGAAAGCGATGAAATGCGCCGGAAATCCGTCGCGGACCACACGGAAATCCTCCGCTGCCTCAGCGCCGGGGATCAGGTGGGCTTCCGCTCCGCCCTGCACGAGCACAACACGAGCCCGATCCGGTTCTTCGAAGAACTGCAGCTAAAGGACTGATTGCGGGCGCTGTGCCGAAGCAGCTGATCAAATAATGGTCCAATGACGAAAAGGCTCTCCCGGGCGGGAGAGCTTTTCCGTTGTTCTTTTTATATGGAGAATGTTATTCGCTGATAGCCTGCAGACCCGATCAGATGACGCCGAACGAGTGCAGGATGCAGTAGACGGCGAACACGGTCAGGACCGGCAGCACGTACTTGAAGTACCAGCCCAGACCCGCTCCGATCTTGAACTTGCCTTCCGGCGTGCCTTCGTTGACTTCCTGCATGAACTTCGGGTAGCCCCACTTCCAGATCGCGAAGATGTACATCAGCAGGCCGGCGATCGGCATGCAGATGCCTTCCGAGATGAAGTCGATGAAGTCGAACAGCCCGAAGCCGAACGCGAAGGTCCAGCCGGAGATCGGGGAATTCCCATCCATGGACTTCGTGATCAGGATGCCGAGCAGGAACAGCACGACCAGCAGACCGAAGACAGCCTTCTTGCGATCGACTTTAAGCGTATCGACGATCGTTGCGACCATCGCTTCACAGCCGCCGAGCATCGAACTGAAGCCTGCGGCGAAGACGCACAGCATGAACACCGTGCCGAAGATTCGCCCGAAGCCGCCCATCGCGTTGAACAGCGTCGGCAGCGTGACGAAGATCAGGGACGGTCCCGCCGTCGGCTCCATGCCGAACGCGAACAGCGCCGGTGTGCAGATGAGACCTGCCAGGACCGCGACGCAGGTGTCGAGCACCGCCGTCAGCGCCATGGAACCCGGAAGCCCGGTCCCGCTGTCCTTTGCGATATACGAACCGTAGACGTATGCGACGAGCATGCCGATGCCGATCGAGAAGAAGACCTGCGCGGCAGCAGCGCCGATGACGCTCATGTTGATCTTGGAGAAATCCGGCGTCAGATACCATTTGAGACCCGCGGACGCGCCCGGCAGCAGGTTCGCGTAGACCGCGAGCAGCACCAGGAGCACGAGCAGTGTAGGCATCAGGATCGAGCAGACCTTCTCAACGCCCTTCTTGACGCCGCTCAGAAGGCAGGCTGCGAGCAGCACGGATGTGAAGATGCTCCACAGGATGACCGAAGTCGACCCACAGGAAGTGCCGAACACACCGCCGATCTCATCCGCGCTCAGCCCGGAGAGCTGCCCGCTCAGGACCTTCCAGACGTACATCGGAGACCAGCCGCCGATGACCGTTTCGGAGAAGGTACAGACACCGAAGATCGCGATGAATTCCAGCCAGCCAATCGCCGACCAGCCGGTCTTCTTGCCCTCGATGACTGCCATGCCCTTGATCGGAGAAAGCTGCGCACTTCTGCCGAGCGTGACCTCGATGATGAAAAGCGGGATGCCGAGCAGGAAGACCAGGATCAGATAGACGAGCAGGAATGCGCCGCCGCCCTGTGCGCCGACGACGTACGGGAATTTCCAAAGATTACCGATGCCGATGCAGAATGCGGCCATCGACAGGATGAAGCCGATTCGCGAGGCAAATCCTCTGCTTTCTTGCATAATGAACCTCCATGAATACATGTTGCATGTAATAACCTGACTTCAGAATAACATTTTTGTATGTAATATGCAACATGTTATTTCAAAATTGCTTTTACCAGTTGATCTGTTCCAGCGTCAGATCGCCGTAGATGACCTCATCTGCCAGCTCGTACGCGTTCTGGGTCGGCGTGATACCCTTCTCCGCTGCCATCTTGAGGTTCATGTACGTGGACTTCGGCATGGTGTCGTCAATTGCCTTGTACAGCTTCTCGTACGTCGCGTCCTTGCCGTAGACATATTCATGGTAGCCGCAGATGACACCGGCGGTGTTGTGCCACCAC
>CAYLSR010000193.1:0-4097 GCA_964385855.1 uncultured Mogibacterium sp. | reverse complement strand
AAAGAAATACCCTCAAAATGATTGAGGGTTAAAAAACATAGGAAGTTCAGACAATTTGTTGGTCTCCTGCATAAGATAACACCTATTATATTATATGCTACCCCCAAACTGGCAATATGTCAACTTTTTGTGTCGCCACTTTGGCAAAAGAATGCAATGTGAAAAACTAAATGCCGGAATTTATGGTATTATCTATATTGTATGGTAAAATCGTTGTATGAAGAGACCGGAGCCGGAATCGGGTCCGGCAGGAGGTACACATGTTTGAATCGGTCATCCGTTATCCGGATGTCGTCATCATCGATAATACGGAAGCACATAGTTCGTCCGGGGGCCTGTTTTCTGTCCGGGATATCGTCGTCGAGACCCTGCTGAAGGACGGCAGGCTTGAGGTGAGCCTCTCTTCACAGGACACACCCGTCAGCCGGGTAAGGCTCCGCTGGCATTTTGCGGAGAAGCTGAGAGGACAAGTGCTGGGAGACGCCTGGGAGCGCGCCTACGGCGATCTGGAGTGGAAGAACATCACGCCGTGGCAGACTCTGCCGTGGTATGCGCTGGTGTATCACGGGAATCATGCGGCAGGGTATGGCGTCATGGTGCGGCCGGGCGCCCTCTGCGGCTGGCAGCTCGATCCGGAAGGGGCGACGCTTTGTCTGGATGTGCGAAACGGCGGCTGCGGCGTGCAGCTGAACGGAAGAACGCTTCTGGTGGTCCGGGTGGTGTTCGAAGCGTACGAAGGCCTGAGCGCTTTTGCGGCAGCGCAGGCGTTCTGCAAAAGGATGTGCGAGGACCCGATCTTTCCGAAGACACCTGTCTACGGTGCGAACAACTGGTATTACGCTTACGGGAGGAGCTCCGCGCAGGATATTCTCGCGGATGCGGAGTACCTTGCGCGCCTGACGGAGGGCGCGGAGAACCGGCCGTATATGGTCATCGACGACTGCTGGCAGCAGGGGCGGTATCATGCGGACGGAAGCTATGATGATGTGTATAACGGGGGTCCGTGGCTCCCGAACGACCGATTCGGAGACATGAAGGCACTGGCAGAGGAGATTCGCGCGAAGGACGTCCTCCCGGGCATCTGGGTCCGGCTGCTGCAGGACGACCTGAGTGAGATTCCGGACGGCTGGAAGCTCCCAGGCGGGGGACTTGATCCTTCGGTCCCGGGCGTGCTGGCGCTCGTCCGCGAGACGGTGCACCGCATCGGGCAGTGGGGATACCGGCTCCTCAAGCATGACTTCAGCACTTTTGACATCACCGGTCGCTGGGGCAGCGGGATGGAAAGTGAGATGATCGAGGGCGGCTGGCACTTTGCCGACCGGACGCGCACGACCGCGGAGATCATCGTCGATCTGTACAGGACGATCTATGAGGCTGCAGCGCCTTACGACATGCTGGTGCTCGGATGCAATACCGTCGGGCATCTGGGTGCGGGGCTGATGCACATGAACCGCACGGGTGACGACACCAGCGGCCTGATGTGGGAGCGGACGCTGCGCTTCGGGGTGAATACGCTGGCGTTCCGGATGCCGCAGCACAGGGCGTTCTACGATACCGACGCGGACTGCATCGGGATCACCGACGGGATCGACTGGAAATACAACTGCCAGTGGGGGAAACTCCTCAGCCTGAGCGGCACATCCATGTTCGTCTCCGTGAAGCCGGATTCCATCCCGAAGGAACAGGAGGAAGCGCTCGGAAAGATGCTCCGCGACAATTCGGAGCGGCGTCCTGCAGCGGAACCGCTGGACTGGCAGGAGAACGGACTCCCGCAGGAGTGGCTGCTGGACGGCGAACGGACGGAGTTCCACTGGTACGAACCCGGCGGGCTCATGGTCGGCTGTGCCAAAGGGACGATCTGGGAGAAGGTATGGCAGGAAGTCTCGCGTGTGCTGGAATGAGCGGGAGGCACAGAATGGCTAAGATCACAGAAGGATACATGCCGTATCTCGGATATCAGACGTATTACAGGGTCGTCGGAGAGCGGAAGGACAACGGCAAGGCGCCGCTGCTCTGCCTCCACGGCGGACCGGGATCCACGCACAACTGCTTTGAAGTCTTTGACTGCATCGCGGATCTGGATGACCGGCAGATCATCATGTACGATCAGATCGGTTGCGGCAACTCCTATCTCGACGGGCATCCGGAGCTCTGGCGCCAGGAGACGTGGATGAATGAACTGGTACAGCTCCGCAAACACCTCGGGATCGATGAATGTCACATCATCGGCCAGTCCTGGGGCGGTATGATGATCATCGCCTATGCGGTGGATCATGCGCCGGAGGGTGTCCGAAGCTACGTCATCTCGAGCGGTCATCCTTCCAGCAGCCTGTGGCAGCGGGAGGGGATGCGCCGGATCGGGATGATGCCGGAGGAGATGCAGCACGCGATCCACGATGCGCTGGAACGCGGGGATTTCTCAGGGGAAGCCTATCAGGCCGCGGAAGCGGAGTACATGAGGCGCTATTGCGATCCGTGGCTCGGAGAGGATGCGCCGGAATGCATGACGCGGCCGAGACGCAGGGGCGCGGAGTCCTATCTTTACGGATGGGGCGTCAGTGAATTCGCCGCGACCGGATCGCTCGGCGATTTCGAATACATCGACAGGCTCGGAGAGATCCGGACGCCGACACTGATCTGCAGCGGGATCTCGGATCTGTGCTCTCCGCTGATCGCGAAGACGATGGCGGATGCGATCCCGGGTGCGGAGTGGATCCTGTGGGAAAACGCGCGGCATACATGCTTTATCGATCGGAGCGAGGACTACATCCCGGTCCTGATCGACTGGATGCGCCGGCACGATAACGGATCCTGTTCGTTTTAATAAGGAATACCCCGGCTTCAGCCGGGGGCAGGGAGACAGACCATGATCAAACCAATTGTACGAGATATATTCTTCCTCCGGCAGAAATCAGAGGCCGCGGCGCGCACGGATCTCCCGATCGCGCGGGATCTGGAGGACACTTTGCGCGCGAACCGGGACCGCTGCGTCGGCATGGCGGCGAACATGATCGGATACCGGAAGCGGATGATCATCGTTTCGCTCGGCCTTGCGGACCTCGTGATGATCAACCCTGTCATCGTCAAAAAAGCCGGGCCGTATGAGACAGAAGAAGGCTGCCTGTCACTTTCCGGCACACGAAAGACGACGCGGTATCAGGAGATCACGGTCGAATATCAGGATAAACAGTTCCGGAAGTGCACGCAGGAATTCAGCGGCTGGATCGCGCAGATCGTCCAGCACGAGTGCGATCATCTGGAGGGGATCCTGATCTGACGGTCATACAAAGGTCATTCATGAATTCTTGGAATATAGACATCATCGCGCTCAGGTTTTGCCTGGGCGTCATTTTTGTAGAAAGAATGGATGATACGGTAGGAGATGTCGACCATCGTGTCCACGTCTTCTTTCATCCCGCCTTTGATCCACTCATAGCAGATGGCGTAGTAGATCCCGACGAATGTGGTGAGCTCGTACTCCGTGCGGAAACCGATGTCATATGCCCTGTCCCGACAGGTGGTCTTGATGCCCTTGTTGTAGTTATCGTATATGATGTGCTCCATCCCCGACTGCACGAGGCTCAGGAAGATCGGTTTGTCCGCGAGCATGGATTCGAAGGAATCTCTGAGCCGGCCGGGCAGGTCGAAGTTCTCCGGGGTGTAGCTTTCGGCGGTCATGGCTCCGAAAGGATGCAGGAGGAAGTACTCCTCGATAATGTCGATGATCGAGTGATAGTTGCGGTAAAAAGTCGTTCGGGAAACCCCGGCGACCTTGACGAGTTCGCTGATGCTGATCTCATCGATCGGCTTGGTTTCAAGCAGCTTCTTGAGTGCCAGGAGCATACACTCTTTGGCGAATGTGGTTTTCTGACGGTTTTGCTCTTTTCCCATGATTTCCCCCTCCATACAGTTTCAGTATATCAAAACGATATCTGGATGTACACGTCTGTCAGAAGCTGCGATGTTACAAAATGGCGCATTTTGTACCGTTTTTTGATTTGTGAAAAAAGCTACAAAGTGTGCTGTTTTGTTCCGTTGTAACCGATCTGACGCGACAAAGAATGCCAAATCGTTCCATCCGGCTATAGAACTATTTC
>CAYLSR010000192.1:0-4125 GCA_964385855.1 uncultured Mogibacterium sp. | reverse complement strand
ATTACCCGGGAGAATTACCGGGAACTGCTCTGGCCGCTGCCGGTCGGAGAATTCATTGTTCATCGGGAAGGCGACGGCGGAGCGGCTGAACGCACTGCACATCTACACCGTCGGCGAGCTGGCGCAGGCCGACCCGAAGCTCCTGCAGCGGCGGTTCGGGCAGCACGGAACCGATCTTCTGAGGGCTGTCAACGGCCTGGACGATGAGCCGGTCCGCCGGTGGGGGGACCGGGACGACGCGAAGTCCGTCGGACACGGTCGGACGTTCCGCAGGGATCTGCTGGGATTTGAGGACGTTTCGATGGCGGTGACAGAGCTGGCCGACCGCGTCTGTTCCAGAATGCGGCGATACGGGATGAAAGCGTACGGCGTCAAGATCGAGATCACGACGCCGGATTTCCGGAAGGTCTCGCGGCAGCGCAAGCTTCAGACGCCGGTCACGACCGGGGCGGCGATCCGCCGCGCAGCCATGGAGCTCATCCGCGAGGCCGGCTATCTGGACAAGCCGATCCGGCTCCTGACGGTCACGGCGATCCATCTGGAGCGCGAGGATGCGCCGGAGCAGCTGTCGATCTACGATATGATGCAAGCGGAACCGCAACAGGTGCAGGCGCCGGACGAAGTTCCGGCGGAATACGGCGGAAAAGACCGGGAGGCCGACCAGAAGCTCGAGCAGGCGATGGATGCGATCCGCAGCAAATACGGCAGATCAGCGATCCGGTATGCGCGCGGCGTCGGGAACGACCTCGGGATCGACGAATGAAGGGGGATGGAGATGAAGATTAGAAAAGCGACGGCAGCGGACATGGAGGGGATCATGCAGCTGGTCTGCGATATCTTCGATTTTGAGCAGGGCATCCCGCGGGAGATGAACGCGATCGGCCCGGAGCGCGCTCCGCAGTGGTGGTGCGCCACAGACGAGGAGACCGGCGAAGTGATCGGCGCGGTCGCCTCCTACGAGGCGGAGGGGAAGACCCACCTCGGGCGTTTTGTGATCCGACCGGATCACCGGGGCGCACACCTCGGCACGAAACTGATGCGCTTCGCGATCGAAGACCTGTTTGCCCAGGGGCGGGAGATCTTGTATACCGAATCGCGCCCGCAGACCGTCCGGATCCTGCAGAGGCTCGGCGGAAAGATCACCGGCGAACCGTTTGAATTCTTCGAGGGGACCTGTACGCCGATCGACATCCGCCGGGAGGATTATATTCCGGAGGCGTGAGCGCGGGGTTACGACCACGGAAAACGTATTGGATGTTCGAAAACGGCTTCAACTATACGTTAAACAGCATACATGCATTCACAATACACCCGTGCAGCGTATTGATGAGACGATATGAAGCAATCCAATACGCTGGTTGACAATAATTGTTTTCTTTATTGGCGATGAATACTCAGAAAACCCGCTTTGAACGTATTGATCGGTCTCCAAAAGAGCCGACCAATACGTTTTTTATGGTCGGGAACTGAACTGCCTTATAAGGGCAGAAACCTTCCTTCAAGGCTATGGCCTTCCGGAAAGCCGGATGATAGGATCGTCTGAGGAGGCGAAGGAAATGTTACAGGACAGCAGGATCTACGTCAATGAAGACCTGACATCTCAGAGAAAGATGTTGGGAGAACTGAAGGAGATCAGCAGACGGACCAGATTCAGCCGGGAATATTCGCTTGCAGTTCGCAAAGACGGCCGGCTGAATCTGAACTATTACAAAGATGGTGAGCACAAGCAGGAGTACATCAGCAAGTCAAAGGAAAAGAAGCGCAGCCGACTGATTGCAGCGATCCGGAAGTATCGTGTCAGCGAGGAACTGATCCGTCGGACGACTGCGAACATTGAACTCATGGAGTCCTTCCTCGAAGAATACCGGACGATCAACCCGAATGAACTGCGGGAGGCGCTTGCGGCGCCGTACAGGGCAATTGATCCGGCAATCTTTTCAATCGCCGGGGTGCCGGATCTTTCCATGATGCCCGGAGCGGTGCACAATCCTGATTCAGCGAACTGGCACCCGGAGAACCTGAAGCAGGTCGTCAGCAACGGACAGCTTGTGCGGTCAAAATCAGAAATCATTAATACCTATATTTACGACAAGCTGGGAATCCGATATCGCTACGAAGAACTCATTATGCTTTGCGGAAAGACTCGTTTAGCAGATTTCAGACTGATTTCCCCAGACGGGACCCGGACCATCTGGCACGAGCATTTCGGGATGATGTCCGATCCGGCATACCGGGAACGGGCAATCGAGCGATACGGTGAATACATTCGTTCCGGATTCATACCGGATGTCGATGTCATCTTCACCTATGACAGTATGGATGGCGTGATCGATACCTGGCTGATCGAGCGCAAGCTGCTGGCCTGGCTGAGGACGTGACGAATGCTCTGCAACCAAAGAAAACGTATTGGATTATAAAAAACCGGGCCGTATATACGCAAGATGGCATTTTTCAAGTCGCAAACTAACACAAAAGCGTATTGGTGCGCCTCAGAAGAGATGCCCCAATACGCTTGTTGACGATAATTATGTAGATTATCCGCATCAAAAGCCGGAATAGCAGAGCATTTGCGTATGGGAGTCCGTTCTACAGGACGGTCCAATACGGTTTTTCCGGTTTTGTGCAATAATCAGGAAACTCCTTCTAATGGAACCCGATCCCGTAGATCAGCGTGAACAGACGGACGGCAAAGAGCGCGAACGAGACCCACATGACCGGCGCGATGTCTTTGGACTTGCCGGTCGCGACCTTGAGGATGACGTAGGAGAGCATCCCGAACATGATGCCGTTTGCGATCGAGTAGGTGAACGGCATCATGATGACCGCGAGGAATCCCGCGATGGTCTCGGCGATGTCCGTTTCGAAGTCCATGTTCTTGATGGAGGAGACCATCAGCAGGCCGACGTAGACCAGCGCCGGGGTCGTCGCGAAGCCCGGGATCGCCAGGAAGATCGGCGCGAACGGGAGCGCGATGAGGAAGAGGAGGCCGGTCACGACGGAGGTCAGGCCGGTGCGTCCGCCCGCGGCGACGCCGGCGGTGGATTCGACGAAGCTCGTGACCGTCGAGGTGCCGAGGCAGGCGCCGAGGATGGTGCCGAGCGCGTCGGACATGAGCGCGCCCTTAGCCCGCGGCAGGTTGCCGTTGCGGTCCAGAAGGTTGCCCTTGGAGGCGACGCCGATCAGCGTTCCGACGGTGTCGAAGAGGTCGACAAAGAGTAACGAGAACAGGATGACGACGAATTCGACGATGTTGTTCAGCGCCCAGCCGAAGTTGAACTGGAACATCGTCGGCGCGGCGAAGCTGCTGCCGCTGAAGCTCGGATAGAGGGAATAGACGCCGGCCTCCGGATCGACCTGATACCAGCCGATGGCCTGCGCGAGCATGCCGAGGACCCACGTCCCGAGGATGCCCCAGAGGACGTACCCTTTGATGTTGTAGTGCGCGAGGATCGCGATCAGCAGGAAGCCGATGAACGCGAGGACGAACTCCGGGCTGCCGACTTTGCCGAGGTCGACCAGCGTGGAGTCGCTGCCGACCACGATGCCGGCGCTCTTCAGGCCGACGATGACGATGAAGAGGCCGATGCCGGCGGTGATGCCGTACTTGAGGTTCGGCGGAACGTCATTGACGAGCTTTTCCCGGAAATTGGTGAGCGACAGCAGGATGAAGATGATGCCTTCGCACAGGACGGCGGTCAGGCCGATCTTCCACGGATCGGTGATGCCGGCCTCCGCCATCGGGATGCAGACCGAGTAGGCGAAATACGCGTTCAGACCCATGCCGGACGCCAGGGCGACCGGATAGTTCGCGAAAAAGGCCATGAAGAAGGTCGCGAACGCGGCGGAGACCGCCGTGGCCGTAAAGACCGCGCCGGAGTCCAGACCGGAGGCCGCCAGGATCGACGGGTTGACGGCCAGGATGTAGACCATGGACAGGAACGTGGTGATGCCGGCGATGATCTCCGTGCGGACGTCGGTGCCGTTTTCCTGAAGCTTGAAGTATTTTTCCATTGATTGTTCTCCTTTAGATGATGCCGGGCGCCGGGTCCGGCTCCATGTGAAAATACGCTACCATTATATTGCAAAAACCCTTGAGAAACAAGGGAAACACGGGCAAAAATCGCT
>CAYLSR010000191.1:0-4138 GCA_964385855.1 uncultured Mogibacterium sp. | reverse complement strand
CGCCGCATGCGCATACGAGGATACCAACCTTCGCTCCATGGAGATCTCTGAACGGATATGACCGGAACAACCTGCTGCTGTACGCGGTGTTCTCGTTCTTCTGCCTCGGGTGCCTGGCGCTGATGGGCGATTTCGGGACCGCGCTGATCTTCTTCGTGACCTTCGTGATCGTCTCGTTCCTGCGAAGCGGCGATTTCTCCCGCATGGCGCTCACGGTCGTGGGGACCGGGATCCTGGGACTGCTCGTGCTGCGGTTCAAGCCGTACATCGCCGAGCGGATCGGGATCTGGGGACATGTGTGGGACGATCCGGCCAATCTCGGCTATCAGCAGACGCGGACGATGTCCTACAGCGCCGGCGGGGGACTGCTCGGCCTGGGGGCCGGGAACGGATCTCTGAAGACGGTCGGCGCGGCCAATACGGACCTGGTCTTCGGCATGGTGACAGAGGAGTGGGGGCTCATCATCGCGATCCTGCTGGTCCTCTGCATCATCACGCTTTCGCTTTTTGCGTACAATTCCATCATGGCGGGCCGCTCCGCGTTCTTCACGATCGGAGCCTGCGGCGCCGCGACGATGCTGCTGTTTCAGACGATGCTCAATGTGTTCGGCAGCGTGGATCTGTTCCCGCTGACCGGCGTGACATTCCCGTTCGTATCGACAGGAGGGACGAGTATGCTGACCTCCTGGGGGATGCTGGCGTATTTCAAGGCCGCAGACATGCGCAAGGACGCCAGCCTCGCGATCCGGAGAAAGGAGCGTTATGCGTAAGGTCGAAAAACGGGCAAAGATGTGCCTGGCCCTTGCGGCTGTGCTGTTCCTCGGGATCGTGGTTTACACCTGGCGGTTCGTCACGCACGGCGAGGAGTGGGCGAGCTTTTACGGCAACCTGCAGATCTACACGGATGGGAAGATCAACCGCGGAACGGTCTACGACCGGAACAACGTGATGCTGATGGACTGCACGCCGGACGGCATTCTGTATTCCGATGACGCGGAGATCCGGAAGGCGACGGTCCATGCGGTCGGCGACCCGAAGGGGAACGTCTCGACCGGCGCGATCAACATGTGGAAGGGTGAACTCATCGGCTACGATCTGCTGAACGGGACGTACGACACCACGATGGAGGGCAAAAAAATCCGGCTGACCATCGATTCGGAGGCCTGCCGGACGGCGTATGAATACCTGTCCTGGCGGACGGGCACCGTCGGGGTCTTCAACTACAAGACCGGAGAGATCCTGTGCATGGTCAGCACGCCGACGTTTGACCCGGCTTACGAGGAACCGGATGTGACCGATGAGGACGAAGCCGCTGTCTACTTCAACAACTTCCTGCTCGGCACGATGACGCCGGGGTCGACCTTCAAGCTGGTCACCGCGGCGGCTGCGATCAACGAGCTCGGAGATCTCAGTGACTGGGAATATGACTGCGAGGGCCACGAGGACTTCGGGCCGGACCGGATCGCCTGCACGAAGGCGCACGGCACGGTGGGGTTTGAGGACGCGCTGGCGGTTTCATGCAACTGCGCGTTCGGAGAGCTCTCCAGGGAGATCGGCGCGACCGCGCTGGCCTCTCAGACGCAGGGTGTCGGGCTGACGTCCTCCGTGGACGTGGACGGCATCCTGACCGCCGCGGGCTCCTTCACCTTCCCGGAGGACAACGATGTCATGCTCTCCTGGGCAGGCATCGGGCAGGCGAAGGATCTCGTCAATCCGTGCTCGATGATGGTCTATGTGGGCGCGATCGCGAACGGCGGCGAAGCCATCCGGCCGACGCTCATCAGCAGTTCCAACATCCTCAAAAAGCTCGGCGGGGGCAAGTCCCTCGGTCGGTACCTCAGCGAGGAGACGGCGTTCAAGCTCCGTCAGATGATGAAAAACAACGTGGAAGTCACCTACGGTGCCTATAACTACGGAGACCTCGACATCTACGCCAAATCCGGCACGGCAGAGGTCGGAGACCGGGAGGACGGCTGGTTTGTAGGGTTCATCGACAACGAAGCGTATCCGCTGGCATTCGTCGTCTGGGTGCGCGGCGGCGGGACCGGCTATGAAGTCTGCGGCCCGATCGCGCGGGATGTGCTGAACACGATCATCGCGAACAACTGAAACCGAATGGCGGAATACCCGGGAACATCAGAAAAGCCTCTGCGGTGATGCAGAGGCTTTTGGCATCTCATGAGACCTGCTTACGGTACGATGATGACCGGGGTCCAGTATTCGATCATGCTGTAAAGTTCTGCCGCGGCGGACAGCGGCATGTTGACGCAGCCGTGCGAGCCGTTGTAGGTGTAGATGTCCCCGCCGAAGTAGCCGCGCCATTCCGCGCTGTGCAGGCCGAATTCCGACCCGAGGAACGCCATCCAGTAGGTGACTTTGACCTTGTAGTCCCGCCCTTTGAGCGTGACGTACATGCCCTTGCCCAGGATCTGGAAGACGCCGGTCGGCGTATCGTGATACCCCCGGGTGCCGGTGACGACCGGCGTTTCGAGCACGATCTCGCCGTCCACGAAATACGTGCACATCTGGTTCGTGATGCTGACAAAGACATACGTGCCCTGCATCCCATATGCAGGCGTCTGAACGTGGAACACCGCGTCGGCTTCCGTGCGGTTGCCCGCTTTGTCCGTGGCGACCGCATGGACGGTGTAATCGCCGGCTGTCTCCGTCACGATCGGATCGTGGGTGATCTGAAGGTCGACGTTCTGGGAGTTGTCCTCGACGACGAACATGCTGTCGACCATCTCTTCGATCTCCTCGTCATAGTACGGGTAGCCCGCGATCGTATAGACATCCTCCGCCCGCGTGAACTTCGGCGGCTCCGAGTCGATGACCGTGATGTGGAACTGCCGGTAGCGGCGCCCGTCGTAATAGATCGTCAGGTCATACTTCCCCGGCAGGTCGTAGTCTTTTCCCCGGACCCGTTCTCCCGTATAGACGATTTCAGTGTGCTCCTCGACGTAGGCGCGGTCCTCCTCGGACAGGGCGTCCAGGTCGATGTACTCGCCGATCTCCGTGGAGACCGGTGTGCCGTAGTTGACCGTCCAGCTGGTATACGCGTATCGCTGGTTGAGCGCGATGTTCGGGCTGCAGCCGGTCAGGAGCATCAGGAGGATACCGGCGATCATGGCAAAAAGCGCGGTCCGCAGCTTTTGGCGGACAGATGTTCTGCTGGACATGAGCGGTATCACTTCCTTTCTGAGCGGGATCTGCTGCGGCGGCGTGGCCTTGCCGGCGCCGGTACAACACGAAATCATTATACTATAGAATGCGGGTACAGGCAAAAAGTATTTGTCGTTTTTTCATTTTATAATGGAAAGTGGGGCGGTCGATGGCGTTCGTGTTTGTGATTTAAACCAAAAAACGGGGGTTGGAAGTCGACTTTTTCAGCGAAAACTATTGACTTTTTATCAACAATCATGTTTAATAATTAAGTCAATTGAATAATACCTGATACGATAGAGGTTGCGGAGATCAAGAGTAGCCTGCTGCGACAGTCCGGGGAGACTGCGGCAGGTCAAAGGGTGATCCGCCGAAGGCCGCTGTATCCCCGATGCAGCAGTCTGGGACGCCATACAATATATGGCGGACTGTCACGTAAGTGGAGCGCTATCTTATGGTGATGACAGCACAGACTGCATGAGAAGGTTCTTGCCATGGATACGTTTCGGACGTTATTCAGGGCAATTTTGTTTTATGGAGGTTAAAAAAATGTTTCACTTTGACCGACGCAGACTCGGCTATATACTGGGTCTTGCCGTAATGATCGTTGCATCTGTTCCTCTGCTGGCATTTGCGGAGGAAGGGGAGGAATACGTCCCCGCGCTCTATGCGTCCGGCTGGTCGATCCTGCCGCCGCTCGTCGCGATCGTGCTCGCGCTGATCACCAAGGAGGTTTACAGCTCGCTGTTCATCGGCGTGCTGTCCGGCGCCGTGCTCTATGCGGGAGCGAATTTCTCC
This sequence comes from uncultured Mogibacterium sp., assembly GCA_964385855.1. GTDB lineage: Bacteria > Bacillota > Clostridia > Peptostreptococcales > Anaerovoracaceae > CAYLSR01. The sequence continues at coordinate 178 of CAYLSR010000191.1, read as the reverse complement.
GGCATCCTCGAACATCTGTTGAACGACGGGATCATCGCGTCCCTGTCCGACAGCTACAACGTCGGCATCCTGGTCTTCCTGGTCGTCCTGGGGATGTTCGTCGCCATGATGAACCTGAGCGGCGGGTCCGCCGCGTTCGGCCGCTGGGCATCCCAGAAGGTCGGTTCCCGCAAGGGCG
>CAYLSR010000190.1:2997-4153 GCA_964385855.1 uncultured Mogibacterium sp. | reverse complement strand
CATTCCGGATCCGCCTGGGCAAACATCTTTTCGAGGAGCTCCTTGTACTGGTGCGTGAGCGTATCGAACAGATCAGTGTCATGCTGACGGTCATATGCCAACACTTGTCCCAGCTTATCCTCCACGTATTCCTCCAACAGTACTCTATCCGGAATTCGCTCGATGATTTCGAAGATGCGATTATCCTTGTACGTACAGATGTAACTGTTAGTATAGATTTTTTCCCCGACATTCGCCATCGACAGTGTCTGCCGATATCCTCTGCTGATTTGTTCCCACGATTCGAGTTGCATGGAAATCCCGATCCCGATCCGGCCATATCTTCCAAAAGAATACTCGAGTTCTTGCATCAAATATCTTGAAAAATCATAGATTCTATTATCCTCATACGGCAAAAACAGGATCAATGCATCTGACGCGTAGACGAGGACCGGTTGCTCGCTTCCAAAAAAAACCTTCCGCTTTCCGTTCTATAAATTTCTGTTCAATCAGTTGATCATAAAAGCTCTTTTTCTTTTTCTCACTTTCTTCTACCAATCTGACAGACAGGAGACTGAGTGGATAATGGAAGCTTACCTTGAATGCTTCCGACTTTTTCTCCATCTCCGAAAGAGAGCCGACATTTCCGTTGAGCAGTTCGCGTATAAACCCGTCCTTAAGAATTTTGCGATGCATATCCGAGGCATCCGCCCTGAAGAATATCGTTGCCAAAAGCATTGCCGCCTGTTCTGCTGCAATTTGATAGTTTTCATTATTGCATTCCGGGATATAGACGTAGCCGAACAGGTTGTCGCTTGAGCGAATCGGAATGAGCGCATAGGGCTGTTCGGATTCGAAGTTCAAAGCACTGAAATTATATGCGTTTATCCCTCTTGTAATTATCCAGCTCTCGAGACGCCGCTCCGTAGCGCAGATACACTGATAGCTCGGATCCAGAATCATGACTTCCAGCTCGATCGTCTGGGACAGCTTCAACGTAAGCGCTTCCATATCTGCCCCTTCCAGCAGCAATTCAATCATGCTCTGATGAAAATCATCCCGAAACTGGATGGCCGAGGAGGCGGCGCTGACCGCCGAGGCCTACGGGAACGAGGTCATCCGGCTCTACGATGTGGGCGTGGCCGGTCTGCACCGCCTGTTGTCCCACCTCGACGAG
>CAYLSR010000190.1:0-2987 GCA_964385855.1 uncultured Mogibacterium sp. | reverse complement strand
CTGCAGCGCATCAGACAGTATCGCATTAGCACAGGTTGACAAATTGCATACTTCCGGAAGCCGGATGATACAGAAATTCAATTCATTTGCCTGCCGGATCATCACCTGCGGAATCTCATCGATATACCGTTTCGGAATAATGCAGATACCTGCTACATTCTTCTCCTTCAGCTGCGGGATCAACGTTTCGATCTTCTCCTTTGCTCCTGCAATCGGATACATCGTCGTAAGCAGCAAGGTGTTCTCGTCTACGAACGGAATGATATCAGGTACCTCCATGACGGATGCGGACACAACCGTATGGTGCACTCCTGCAGCACCGGCAATCACCTTTGCCTCACTGAATTCCGGAAGTTTCAACACATCTTCAACTGTTTTCTGCATCTCACATCTCCCTCTTGATTCACGCCCTCAAAAACCACAAAACTGCCGACCGACCCGGACTCTGCTCCAGATCCATCAGCAGTGATGATCAGTGGTCCCATGCCGTTTTAGCATCCCCAGGTTACTAATATCATACCATAGGTCAGGATATTAGTCATTGAGGTTTTTGCCGGCAGGCGGCCTGCAGCTTTCTCCCAAATGGAGATGACGTTTTCTCCATTTGGGTCTGCAATTTTCGGGATTATATACTTGCAAAAGACAGATGGTACCATTACTCTGGAATAGCGGTACCCGTTCGCTGGAACGGAGGTGCAATTCCGGCAGGAATCCTCAATTTGCGAAACTATCTTGACACTACCGATGCTTTTGATGCGATGCATCAGGCTCACGGTGCGGTCGAGGGATCCTATTGTACCCTTTCGGGTCTCGCGAATTTTGATATCTGACATCGCATCATCTCCTTCCAATATAAAAAACCGGCCGAAGCCGGTTTAATCGAGTTATGTTTACGCGGTAAGTTGTTTTTCTTCCCCTTCTTCATATAGTTGAATCCTTGATGTCATCAATCCACCAGTAATCGTCACTATCAGAAGCGGTATAGCTGCAAAGTGCCAGCCTCCGGATTCTGCCATCGCGCCCACAATAGGCGGACCGAGCAGCATACCAATATTCTGAGTCAGACCGAACATACCGATGGCTATTGGGATGCATTTACACTCGTCCACAGTCTGTGGCAAGATCGTCCAAAGACCTGTGATGACCGCCCCTTCAGCGATTGGATAAACGATGACAAACGGAATGATCCATTTTGCACCTGGCAAAAGAAAAGCCGCAGATACTATCGGGACATATGCGACAAACGCACACATGCAGAATTTGATCTTACTCCTCGCCCTGTCAAGCGCAACACCGACAGCTATGACTACAGGCAGTGCCCAGATTTGCATGAAGCTGATGAACTTGTTTGCTACATCCAGCTCGATTTCAAACCGCCCTGCCCAGCTTGGCGCGACCCAGCTGACAAACCCAAAACAGGCAAAGTTAAAGCAAAAGCCTGCGATACACGCGTACCAGACCGGTCTGTAGGACAATGCGCTACGGATGGAGACCTTTTCTTCTGTTTCAATCTCAGCATGGTTGTATTCTGTGGGCGGAGCTTTCACAAATGCAGCATAACAAATCGTTACAGTAAACGCTATGATGATTCCGAACCACCAGATTCCTTTCCAACCGAATGTATCTGTTATCGAATAGCCGAAGAAGAAAACGACCGCCTGTGCAACAAACTGCCAGGAACTCCACACCCCCATAGGAAGTCCACGTTTTTCCGGAGGAAACCACATCGATATAATAGAAGGTACAGCGATCGAGATCAGGCCAAGCCCTACACCTTCAATGATCCTGCTGATCATCAATAGTCCCGCAGAAGCAGCGAACACCCCCAGAAGCGATCCGGCCAGCGCACATATCATCGAAAAGAGGCCTGCACGCTTCACTCCCATCCTGCTTACGATCATTGCGCCAGGGATCGCTATAACGATCCCCGTAGCCGAGAAAACAGAAGACAACCACCCGGCCGTTGAAGCACTGATGTCAAATACCTCTTGCAGCAGTGTGATGCAAGGCAGGACTTTATTCTGAATGATCGCAATCGATGTGCCTGCAAGCACCGCTGTGATCGTTACAACCCAAGCTGTTTTTTTCATTATGATTAATGCCGTCCCTTAATTCATATATTCTTCTCACATGTCACGCCTCTTCATGGTCATAGGTTTTGACCAGCATGAATGCGACTGCACCAATGATCGCACCCACAACGAGCGGAATCGTCGCTGCCTGCCACCCGGCAGTCTCGATAAAATAGCCGGTGAGCGGCGGACCTAAAAGCGTCCCAACATTTAATCCCACATTCAGTATCCCGATCGCTGTTCCTGCATATTCCGGCTTCTCTGCAGTTGATGGCGCGATTGTCCAATATACGGTCGGGATCACGCCTTCGAGGAACGGATACACGATGATAAATGGAATGATGAGCGCCGGATTCTTCATTCTGAAACAGAGAAAGAGCACGACTGTATACAGCAGAAACCCTATGACTCCTACCTTGTTGCGGTTTTCCAGCCGCACTTTATTGAGCAGCCACCCAACAAATATCACCATCGGGATCTCAATGGCATAAAGGATCGATACCCACAGGTTCGATCGATTCATGTCACCGCCGGTAAATGTCTCTGCCCAGTAAAGCGAGATGTATGTAGCGAATCCAAAGCAGCAGAAGGTGAAGCAAACACCCGCAAGTGTAATGAACCATGTAGATCTGGATTTGAATGCTTCTCCAAATCGAAATTCATCTTCCGGTTCTCCGGCTGCATAATTTGGAACGCCTTCCGGCGGATCATCCACTTTAAGCCAGTAAAACACCAGAACGACCAGGCAGAAGATACAGCAGAACCACCAGACAGCCTGCCATCCACCCCCTGCTACCAGCTTGACGCCGATCAGGAAGAGCAATGTCTGTGAGCACATCATCCAAGAACCCCACAATCCCATCGGCAGGCCCCTTTTTTCCGGCGGAAACCATTCAGAGACTCCATATTCAGTAG